>DEAY01000460.1:0-13198 GCA_002348345.1 Verrucomicrobia bacterium UBA2970 | reverse complement strand
GGGAGCCGATGCCCGGGAAGGGCGAACGGTTGGTGCTTCTTGGAAACGGTTTCATTGAGAGAGAGCAGCACTACGGACACTTCGAAACCCTCCTTCACCGACGCTTTTCGGAACAGGGCCTGGTGGTTCGGAATATGGGCAATCAAGGGGATACCCCTGCCTTTCGACCTCGACCGGGTCGCCCCTCCCAGTGGGCCTTTCCCGGAGCGGAAGCTTATCGTCCCGAGCTCTCGATGCATCTTGGAATCGGGCACTATCCCAGTCCAGACGAGTGGCTGACCCTCCTTCGTGCCGATGTGATCATCGCTTTCTTTGGTTACAATGAGTCGTTCGATGGGCGACCGGGGTTGGCGAATTTCCGGGAGGAACTGGATGCCTTTGTGCGGCATACGCTGGCCCAGCGGTATAATGGTGCCTCGCCGCCTCGTCTGATCTTGGTGGGGCCTGCGGCCTTTGAAGATCGATCGGAGGAGTTGGATCTACCGAATGGACGGACGGAAAATGCGAATCTCAAACTTTATTCCGAGATGGTTCGCGAGGTGGCCGCCGCCCATCAATTGACCTTTGTCGATCTCTTCGAGATTTCCTGGAACCTGCTCAAGGAATCCTCAGAACCGCTGACGGTGAATGGGAGCCACTATGTCGACGAAGGGTATCGTCGACTCGGGCCTCGATGGATGGAAGCGATTTATGGAGCCCCTGGCGAATCGAGTGAGTCCGCCGACTACGAATTGGTGAGGGCCGCCGTGCTTGAGAAGTCTTGGTTCTGGTTCAACGACTATCGGATGTTGAATGGAGTGCATGTTCATGGCCGACGATTCAAGCCCTTCGGCAATGTCAATTACCCGGAGGAAATTGACAAAATGCGCGAGATGACCGCTCTTCGTGATGCCCGGATCTGGCAGGTGTCTCGCGGTGAGAGCCATGGGTTGCGGGTGGACGATTCGGCGACCCGTCCGCTGACGCCCGTCGAAACCAATTTCAAGCGTTCCATCACCTATCTGGAGCCCGAGTCCGCGGTGGCATCCTTGAAGCTTCCTTCGGGTTACCAGGCGCAACTCTTTGCTGCCGAGCGGGAGTTCCCCGACTTGCGCAATCCGGTGCAGATGGCCTTTGACAACCAGGGGCGACTTTGGGTGTCCGTCCTCCACAGCTACCCCCACTACCAGCCGGGGGGCGATCGTCCGAATGACAAGATCCTCATTTTCGAAGACCTCGACGGCGACGGTCGGGCCGATCGGCAGATGGTGTATGCCGAGGGGTTGCATCTGCCGATCGGTTTCGAAATCGCGCACAACGGGGTCTATGTGTCCGAAGAGCCCAATCTCCTGCTCCTCCGGGATGTGGACGGAGATGGCCGTGCGGACACCCGCGAGATTGTCTTGGGTGGGTTTGATTCTCACGATACCCACCATGCCATTTCCGCCTATTGTGCTGATGGTTCCGGGGCGTTCTACATGTGTGAGGGGCGTTTTCTGCACTCCCAGGTGGAGACCCCTTATGGGCCGGTGCGCTGCAAC
Source organism: Verrucomicrobia bacterium UBA2970 (assembly GCA_002348345.1). Lineage (GTDB taxonomy): Bacteria > Verrucomicrobiota > Verrucomicrobiia > Limisphaerales > AAA164-E04 > UBA2970. Next base: position 11,678 of record DEAY01000460.1, on the reverse strand, counting down.
GACGGGGGCGTTTGGCGATTCGATCCCAACCGGTTTCGGCTCGAGCGGCACTCCCAGAGCGACTATTCGAATCCTTGGGGGATCGCGTTTGACGAGTGGGGGCAGAACTTTGTTTCGGACGCGTCCGGAGGGGCTAATTATTGGCTTCTCCCTCTTTCGGTCAAGGTGCCCTACGGGGTCGAGATTGGAAAAGAAGGACAGTTCACCACTCACCGGGTGCGGCCGACTTCAGGGTCGGAGTTTGTCTCCTCACGCCACTTTCCCGATGAGGTCCAAGGGGATTTTCTGATCAACAACACGATCGGTTTTCTGGGGATCAAACAGCACTCCATGCGAGAAGATGGTGCCGGCTATACGGGAGCGCTCCGATACGATCTGCTTCGGTCTGATGATCCTAATTTTCGCCCCGTCGACCTTGAGTTCGCCCCGGATGGTTCCTTGTATTTGGTGGACTGGCACAATGCGTTGATAGGTCATATGCAGCACTCGGCCCGAGATCCGAACCGGGATGTTGATCACGGCCGGATCTATCGAATTACTTATCCCGGGCGTCCCCTTGTCTCGGCCCCTCAGATTGCTGGGGCTCCGGTTGAGATCCTTTTGGAACACCTGAAGCTCCCTGAATACCGGGCCCGGTATCGAACGCGACGAGAACTACGCGGTCGCGAACCGGAGCAGGTGTTGGCCCAGCTTCGATCATGGGTCGCGGCCCTCGACCCCTCCGGTCCGGGATTTGAGCATCACCTGCTCGAGGGGCTATGGGTCACCTGGGGATTCAATCGCGTGGATGAGGGCCTCTTGGAGCGGTGTTTGCAGGGAGAAGACCATCGGCTTCGTGCGGCAGCCGTTCGGGTGTTGAGGTATTCTCATCATCAGATTTCTCGGAGCAGCCAATGGTTGATTCGGGCCGCGGGCGACCCCCATCCCCGGGTCCGGCTCGAAGCGATGGTGAGCGCTTCCTGGTTGGATAATGAAATTGGCGCCCGAGTCGCGGCCGAGGCGTTCCGGCATCCGATCGAGAAATGGATGAAACACGCCAGTTATGCCGCGATGTTGACGTTGGACGACGATCTGAGGAAGGGGGTTGCTTCCGGGCGCATCGCCATCGCTCGCAATGAAGTCCTTCGGCAATACCTCGCTGGTGACCTGCCGCTGAAGCCCACCGGGAAGGCAAAAAGCATTCCCGTGACCAATGTTCCTGCGGCAGTGATGGAGTCGTTTCAGCTGGGCCGGGAAGTCTATCACCGTGATGCCCACTGCGTGACCTGTCACCAAGCCAATGGGCGGGGCTTGCCCAACATCTATCCCGGGTTGATCAAGAACGAGTGGGTGGAGGGTGATCCGGTTCGACTGATCAAGGTGGTGTTGAAGGGGCTTTGGGGGCCGATGGTGGTCAATGGAGAGGCCTTTGACCCCACCTCGGGGACGCCGCCGATGACGGGCTTTGCCCCGCTTCTGGATGACAAGGAAGTGGCGGGTGTCTTGAATTATGTGCGCTTCAGTTGGAAGAACAGCGGCTCCCCGATCACCCCTGAAATGGTGGCGGCGGTCCGAAAAGAAACGGAGGATCGTCAGTTGTTTTATCAAGTTTCAGAAATTCTCGAGGCCCATCCCCTGGGCCACTAGAAACCGGTTGTTCATGAAACCTCTTGCCTGCTCGCATTGGCTCCGCCTCGCTGGTCTCTTCCTTTTCCATGTGACGGTCGTGAATGCGGCCGTCCGTCCTAATATCGTCTTCATTCTCTCGGATGATCACACGAGCCAGGCGTGGTCTTGTTACGGAGGGCGTCTCGCGGCCTATGCCCACACTCCCAACATTGATCGTTTGGCGGCGGAGGGAGCGATTTTGAAGAATAGCTTCTGCACCAACGCCATCTGTGTGCCGAGCCGGGCGACGATTCTGACAGGGCAGTACAGCCATCGAAATGGCGTGAAGACGTTGAAGGATGCCTTTGATGGACGCTCGGACCATGTGGCCAAGCGGTTGCAGGCGCTTGGGTATCAGACGGCGATCGTCGGGAAATGGCATCTCAAGACCGAACCAACCGGATTCGATTATTGGAACATCATCAAACGCCAGGGACGATATCATGAACCGGTCCTCTTTGAGATGACCCTGGACAAGGGCGAGGTCCAGGAAGGTTCCTATTCCACAGACGTCTTCACCGACAAGGCGCTTGCCTGGTTGGACCAGCGGCAGAGCGATCGCCCCTTCTGTTTAATGCTTCATTTCAAGGCCACTCACGAGCCGTGGAACTATCACCCCCGACATGCCGACCTCCTTGAAGATGCGGTGATTCCCGAACCGGAATCCTTGCTGGGAAGAACCGGACCGAAGGATTCGCGAGTGCCCGGGTGGCCTCTTGAAATCCTGACGGAGCGAATGGTCAAGGGCGGGCACGGGGCGGAGGCCTTGAGGCTTTCGTCCGCTGATCCGCTCGAAATCCGTCGTCAAAGTTATCAGAAATTCGTCAAAGATTTTCTCCGCTGCGGTGCGGCGATCGATGAGAACGTGGGACGGGTGATGGCCTATCTCAAGCGGAAGGGCCTGGTGAACCAGACCGTTTTGGTTTACACCAGCGACCAAGGCTATTTTCTCGGGGAGCACAATTATTTTGATAAACGGTTCATGCTGGAGGAAAGTCTGCGAATGCCCTTCGTGATCCGCTACCCGGCCGAAATTCCATCAGGTACGTCGGTTGAGGCGATGGTCCTCAATGTCGACTTCGCTCCCACGCTCCTGGATTACGCCGGGGGCGAGCCTTCGGCGGCCATGCAAGGGCGGAGTTTCCGGAAGGTGCTCAAGGGAGAGGTTCCCGGTGATTGGCGTCAGGCGATGTATTATCGCTATTTTGAGAATAGTCTCCCCAGGCCGTCCCACTTCGGCATTCGCACCCATGGCCACAAGTTGATATACTATGATGGGCTGGGGGAGGCCCCCGAGGCGGCGCGCTGGGAGTTTTACGATCTGGGCGCCGACCCCTACGAGAACGTCAATCGTTACGACGAGGTCGCCGGCTCTCCACTGATTCGGGACTTGAAAGAGCGGCTTGTCCAGCTCCAGGCGGAGGTCGGGGATGCCCCTTAATCACGGCCTCCGGCAGGTGGGGTGGGTGTCTTGGCTTCTTTTTCTGGCGACACCGACCGAGGGAGGGCAGCGGATGGTGACTTCGGCTCATCGCGTGAGCTCGAGGGACGTGGCGGAGCGCTACACCTTCCAGGGACCTGAGGGGTTTCTTGGGGAGGGGCAGCGCTCTCTGTGGATCGCCCATGACCAGGTCAAGGAACGATGGGAAGTCTTGGTTGGCGACCAATCGCTGGGTTTTCTCGATCAGATTGAGCAGCCCACTTGGTCGGTCTTTGACTTGCCTGAGGGGACGGTGCTTTCCTCCGTCTCACTCATTCCCCCGGATCGAGACGATTCGATCGTGATTGAGGCGGTTCGGGCCGAGCCCAAGACCCTTGGGCAGGCCCAAGACGAGGCGAGTCTCAGCCTGAGAGTGACCGATGAGGGAGGCGGATTTCTTCCATCGCGCCTCACGGTGATCGATGAGGCGGGCTTTCTCGTTCCGTTTCGACGAGGAGACGCCCAAGGGCGGAGTGCCCTGCGGACGGGGGTGCTCTACACGACGGGGGAGCCCACCCGGATTGGACTTCCCACCGGACGCTATCGTGGATTCATCACCCGCGGACCGGAGTATGAACGTCGCGAGCTCCACTGGGATCTTCCGGGAGACGATCCGGTCTCGATCGAGGTTCAACTGCCTCGCTCGGTCCATACCGACGGATGGATCAGTTGTGATCCGCACACCCACACCTTCACCCATAGCCGGCATGGGGATGCGACCACCGAGGAGCGTGTGCTGACCATTGCCGGGGAAGGCATTGAACTGCCGATTGCCACCGATCACAATCGACTCGTCGATTATGAACCGGCATCCAGGGCGATGGGGGTTCGATCCTTCTTTACGCCTGTCATTGGGGACGAAGTCACCACCAAGGAAGCGCACTTCAACGTCTTTCCCCTCACCCCGGGGGCGGTGTTGCCAGAGTTTCGGGTCCTCAATTGGCCTGAACTGATCCGTTCCTTCAGGGAACGATCGAAGGCCCGGGTGGTCATCTTGAATCATCCGCACAATGTGCATAACGGATTTCGACCGTTTGATCGTCGTCATCTGAATCCGGTCTCGGGTCGGGTACTGAAAACGTTGGACTTTTCCGTGGACGCCATGGAGGTTCTGAGCTCAAGTGCCCAGCAGACCGATTTCATGCGGGTCTTTCGCGATTGGTTCTCCATTCTCAATCAGGGGCACCATGTGGTGGGGGTGGGGTCGAGTGACGTTCATGATGTGAATCGGTATGTGCTCGGGCAGGGGCGCACTTACCTCAAGGGGGATGATGCCGAGCCCGGGAAGATTGATGTGGATGCCGCCTGTCGGGCCCTGGTTGCAGGGAAGGCCTTGATCAGCATGGGGCTGTTTGTCGATTTGAACATTGACGAGGCAGGAGGGGTGGGGGACCTGGTGTCGGAAACGGGTTCTCTTCACGCGCGGGTATCGGTTCAATGTCCCTCTTGGATGGAGGTGGATGAGGTCAAACTCTTCGCCAATGGTGAACCGGTGAATGATGAGCAGGTGGCGTCGCGCCGGTGGCGCGTCAATCAGCAGGGAGGGAAGGCGCTTGAGGTGATCTGGAATGTGAGTGCCTTCACTCACGATGTTTATTTGATCGCCGTGGCCACGGGACCCGGGACGCTCGGGCCCTCCTGGCCCATTCCCTTTCCCTACCAACCCAGTGGTGAGGGGTTCGTGCCCCGGGTGATCGGGGTAACCAACCCCCTCTGGATCGACCGAGATGCCGACGGGCGATTTGAGTCCGCTCGCGAACTCGGCGAGCAAGTCTGGGCGGCGAGTGAGGAAAGGCCTCGCGAAGCGGTCAATCGGCTCGGCGAGTATCATGTTTCGGTCGCCGTCCAGGTGGCGGATATGGCTCACGAGAGCGGGCGCGATCTCTTTAACGAGATGTTCGTGAGCGGGCTATCGGAGCGGATTCGGTCTGCCTTAGAACGGTTGCAAGACTCGTTTGGCCCGCAGTGACCCGGTGAGGTGAAAGTGCGATTGGAATGGTTCACCATTCGGCCGGAGAAACCGCCCCATCCGCTGGCGGTGGGGCTCAGCTATCTGATGGTCTTCGGGGTTCTTGCGATCGTCTTTCAGGTGGCGTTTGTTCGGTTGCAGTACGATTGGAATTGGTCGGTTCTTGGTGAGTATCGTACGTTGTTTCTTCATGGGTGGGGAACCACGCTGGGGCTCTCGGTGGCGTCCTTGGGATTGAGCCTGCTCCTCGGGGTGGGCTTGGCATTGGCGGGGCAGAGCCGCTGGTTGCCCCTTCGGAGTTTTCACCGCCTCACGGTGGAAGTGATTCGAGGGACCCCTTTGTTGGTTCAAATCTTGATCTTTTTTTATGTCGTGGCCGATGCCTATGGCATTCAGAACCGATACGTGGTCGGGGTGCTCACCCTGTCCCTGTTTAGCGCGGCCTACATCGCCGAAATTGTTCGCGCGGGGATTGAGAGTGTCGGAGCCAGCCAGTGGGAATCGGCCCGAGCGATCGGGATGTCGGATCCTCAGATCTACCGCCACATTGTCTTTCCGCAGGCCATGCGCCGAGCCTTACCCCCTTTGGCAGGCCAGTTTGTGTCCCTGATCAAGGATTCATCGCTGCTCTCGATGATCGGGATTGCGGAATTCACCAAGAATGCCCGGGATGTCAATTCACTGACCTTCAGCACATTGGAAAGCTATCTTCCCCTAGCGATCGGTTATCTGGTCTTGACGTTGCCGATTTCCTGGTGGACGCAACGCTTGGAACGATCGCTGCATTTCGAAACCTAACACGTCCTCTTTGTTGCTTGTGGATTTATTGCTTCACCAGGTCTCAAAACGGTTCGGACAGAACCAGGTGATTGGCGCGACCTCCATCGCGGTTGAGGAGGTCCGCTCACTGGTGTTGATCGGGCCCTCAGGCGGAGGGAAGTCGACCCTCCTCCGGTTGGTGGCGGGGCTTTTGCGTCCGGAGAGCGGGAAGATCGAGTTGAATGGGGGGGCAATCCCTGATGAGGCTGATGCGCGGCGTCGCTATCGGGCGAGTTTGGGAGTCGTGTTTCAGGCGTTTAATTTGTTTCCACACCTCAGTGCGAGGGACAACGTCAAGTTGCCATTGACGGTGGTTCATGGTTGCTCGGAGGACGATGCCCATGAGATTGCGACGGCCCTCCTCGAGCGGTTCCGCCTTGGGTCGCACGAAGACAAGAGGCCCTACGAGCTCTCTGGGGGGCAACGCCAACGGGTCGCGATCGCGAGAGCCTTGGTGCATCGGCCGCAGCTGCTTTTGCTCGATGAACCGACCTCCGCGCTTGATCCTGAAATGACGGGCGAAGTGCTCGATGTGATCCAAGAACTCAAGTCCGAAGGGGTTGATTTTATGTTGGTGACTCATGAAATGGGGTTTGCCCGGGAGGTGGCGGATGAAATCTGGTTCCTGGCCGAGGGAGGAATCAAGGAGTCCGGTTCGCCCGAGACGCTCTTCAATCGACCGCAATCGCCTTCCACCCAACGATTTTTGGAGCGGGTTCTGAAGTACTGATCGTTTGGCGTCAGAGCGGGATGAGGGCGGGATTGGGGCGCACGCTGGGGGTGCCGGGGGACCGTGGGGAGGATCCCCGCCGGTTTTCCCTGATCCGTTTCGCCTTATCCGAACAGGGCCTGAATCGGTCGTCCTCGATCCGTGATGGGGACGGGACGATCGCCCGCGTAGAGCTCCTTGCCGGGGTCGATTCCCAGACAGGCGCAAATGGTCGCCAGGAAATCGGGGATGGAAACCGGATCAGAAACGATCTTCATGGCCCGCTCATCGGTCTCCCCATAGGCTCCATGGTGATGAAGTCCCCCTCCCGCGAGGACCATGCTAAAGGTCCTGCCATAGTGTCCCCGGCCCCCTTTGGCGTCGAAGTGCGCCGGTCGCCCAAACTCGGTGGCCACCACGACCAGCGTTTGATCCAGGCGATTGCGTTCCTCCAAGTCGGTGAGGAGTGCGGCCAAGGCTTGGTCCAGTTCGTTGATCAGAAGATGCTGTTTGAGCTGGCCTTTAAAGTGGGTGTCCCAACCGGTGCCATTCATGAAGTTGAGATTGTGGGCGACCTCGACGAATCGAACACCCCGCTCGACGAGGCGCCGGCTCAAGAGACAACGTTGACCGAATTCCCCTCCGTAGCGCTCCCGAACCTGCGCCGGTTCCTGTTCCAGGTCGAAGACATCCATGAATTCCGGCCCCGCGAGATCAAGGCTTTGGGTGAGGACATCATGGTAGGGACGCAGCTCCGGAAGGGACGGGTCGGCGTGTCTGAGCTGGTCGAGGAGGGAGCGTCGACGGGTTTGCCGACTGGGAGAAACATGGGGGGGGCGAGAGAGTCCCCGCGGACCGGATTGGGTGTCGGTGGTATAGAGATATCCGAATTTCGGTCCGAGGAATCCCGGATCACGAGCAATGTTGGGATATCCGGCGACGACGTAGGGAGGAATGCTGGAGTCCAGCGAACCCCGCTCGTGAGCGACAATAGACCCGAGGGACGGGTATTGAATCGTACCACTGGTAGGGCGACCGGTATGCACTCTGATGACGGCGGCTCCGTGCTCGTCGATGACATCGTGATGAACGGTCCGCAGGATGGTCACCCGATCGATGAGTGGGGCGGTCCGCCGGAGATGTTCGCAGACCCGAACGTCAGGGACGGCGGTGGGGATGGTTCGATAGTAGCAGCCGGGAATCTTCTTGGCGGCATCGCCCCGTCCCTTTGGATCAAAGGTGTCGATTTGCGCCATGCCCCCGCCGAGCCAGAGGAAGATGCAGTGCTGGGCCTTGCCTTTCGGCAGAACCGGTGTTTCGGCGTGAAGCCGGGAGCCGACGAGGGAACTCGCGGTGACCCCTTGGAGGAAGGTCCTTCGGCTCAGTGGGCGGGAGGGTGCGTTCATTACGGGAAATAGACGATTTCGGGAAGATTGATCAGGGCCCAGAGGAGGTCCTCCATGCGATGTCGCCAATCGGGGCGGAGCGATGAGGTGGGGGAATCGCCCCTCCGGGCTTCCTCGGCTCGTTGGAGTTGAACCACCGTGGCTTCTGGACGAATGTGATTGGCCCAAGTAACAAAGAGCGGGGCTTTTTTCGGGGTAGGGTGGTGAGGTTCAATGCTCTTCTTCAAACGTCTCGATTCAAATCCCTCCCTGAGAAGTTCGCGGGCGGTATCGAGTTCACTCGCGCTTGGCAGGCGAGTCAGAATCCTCAGGTAAACCCGGTGGATGAGCGCTTCAATGGGAAGATCCTCCAGGCAGAGGGCAGTCAATTCGTGGTCGTCGGTGAGCCGGGTGAGCCATGTGCTGACGATTCCATTGTTGAGAAGAGCGGGTTGGAGCGGGCTCAGGACTTCGGCGCGGTCGGTCGTCGGCTCCTGTCTCGAGGCGCGCCAGCCAAACGCGCTGAGAAGATCGACGACCGCCTGAACCCGGGGGAGGATGAGACTGGGGCGGTCCCGGTTGTTGGCGAGGCCTCCGAACATCCAGGCGCGCGTCGGGACTCCGAGGTTGAGGGCGAGTCGCCACGGGCGCCCGCCGGTCACGTCGATATTCACTTCCTCCGTCATCATCGGCTTTCCAACCGCGTGAAAGAGACCGTCGACGATCATTTCCGCCGAAAGCCGTTTTCGGCGGGGTGAGACGAAATCATTCAGAGCCCCCTCATCATGGCTGACTCGCCGCTGGTAGGCATCGGAATAGAAGATCAAGCGGGCCACGTGTTTGAAATCGTAGGCGTGATTGACTAACTCGTCGGCCAGGAATCCAAGAAGCTCGGGGTGGGTGGGCTCGGTGGCTTCCCAGTCGTCAGGAGGCTCCACCAGGCCCTGTCCCATGATCCGGCGCCAGAGCCGGTTCACCATGACCTGGGCGAAACGCCGGTTGTGAGGTCCGGTGATGTGGTAGGCCAAGCGTTCCCGAGGGTTGTCGGGATCCAGGACCCATTTCTGGAGTGTGGGTAAATCCGCACCAACCGCGAGGGGCCAGGCGGGCGGGATCACATCGCCGGATTTGAGCGTCGACTGGATGCGCCGCGGCGATCGAGGGGGATGGCTCGGATCCTCGGGGACGGTACTGGTTGAGGGGACGGTAATCGGTTCTTGTGCCAGGAGGGCGGCAATGGAAAGGAGGTCCTTTTGGGTCGCTTCATGATAGGGAGCGTCATGACAACGCGCACATTTCATTTCGGTGCCCAGAAAGGCGGTGGTAATGATATTGGCTTTGGCGGCCATGGGGATGTCATTCTGGCTGGCCATTCCAAATCCTGCGGGACCACCACCGTGCAGGCTGCCGCCCAGCCCGATGAGTTCGGTGACGAATCGGTCGATGGGTTTATTATCGAGAAACGATTCGTAGAGATACCATCGGAACGGGCCCGTATTGTTGAGGGTGGGGTTCACAATGGTGGGGTTTTCGGCGAGCACGTCCTGCCAATAGCCGACCCAATGGTCGGCCCATTGAGGAGCGTCTAAGAGGCGATCGATCAATTCAGTCCGTTTCTTTGGGTTCGGGTCTTTCGTGAAGGCTTCAATGACGTCACCGGGAGGGAGCAGGCCGTGGGTGTCGAGATAAACCCGACGAAGGAACTCGAGATCCGTCGTCCGGGGCGGGAGTTCAACGGCTCCATTGGGGGGGAGGACGGGCCAGGGTGTATCGACTCGAATCCAATCGCGAAGCACCTGGATTTCTTTCGGATCGAGGGCGTCACCCTTCGGAGGCATGCGCTCGTCGGGGTCCTCGGATTGGATCCGGCGGAGCAGCTCGCTCTGGTCGATCGCCGAGGGCGAGGCGGTGGCTTCTGCGGAGTCTCCTCCCTCAAGGAGACGGGTTCGAGAATCCATTCTCAGTCCGCCCTTCGCCTTGGGACCATGGCATTCGAGACACTTCGATTCCAGAATCCGCAGAGCGGTTGCGGCGAGTTCGGCGTGTCGGGGGTCGAGTTTCGTGGCGGTGGATTGTTTGAACACCTGGGCGCGTGTTTCGATGCGTCGTTGAATGAGTTGATCGATTGATGGGTTTGGCAGCCCTTTTAAGTCGGGGGAATAGGTGGTGCGAGCGAAAGCGTGACGCCGTTGCCAGTAGTCATCCATCGTGGCGGCAGCGGTCTGTCGCCGTTGGGTGTCCCATCGATCATACTCAGCGTTTCGTTCCCTTCGGTAGGCGATCCAATCCGGGTCATTCAAGGGGATGGTCCGGATTGGACTGAGTAAGTGAAACCCGGATTGTTGATCGAGGGATGCCGCGACGAGAGTCTCTCCCAGTTCTGGCCGAATGGGATCCTTGCCCTTGTATCCCCCGACGAAGAATTCCAGGCGAAAGTGATGGGATCCCGCTTCGACCTCGATGGTCGCGAGAGACTCCTGATCACCGGGTGCGGGAAACCGGACGCCGGGTCCGAGGTCCAGGTGGGGGCGCTCGACCGGATCGTGGCCGTCGGCGATCGGTTTGGGGAAGGGGTTCTCTAGAATGACTACTCCGTTGTGCCAAAGCCTGGCGGCTCGACGGGAGCGGAGCAGAACCTGATGCGAGCCGGAAGGCAGAAAGACGTGGCCTTGAGCGCGCACGAGGGTGGGGTTTTCGCGATCTCCCCGGATCCCCGGCGGGACGTATTTTCGGGGAAGGCGGAAAAACGCGAACGCGGGTTCGGGATAGCGTTCCTCAACCAACCAGGGCCAGTGATTTCCGGCGTCGGGGGAGGGGCTGCAGAGTTCGACCTGGATGGGTTGGGGAGTGACTGGGGATGGTGCCGCGGTGACGGGTGCGCCCCAAACGGGCAGGCAAAAGCATCCCCAGGCAATGAGCCCGATGGAGTGGATTTTCGAGCGAGGCATGGGCGGCGCCCCTCATCGGCGTCCGGGTTGCTGGTCGTCGACGCCGCCGTAGAAGAAATGGTGTGATCCGATGGTGACCTTCGGCGTATGGATGAAGCGGTCGCCATTCACCCATTCGACGTGGCCGTCGACATATCCTTCGTTGGACCCCGCGGGTTGGTCTCCCTGCTGATTGAAATGATTGACGCCCCGCATGAGAGGATCGGGATCGCCGGGGCGCTTCCAATCCTTGCCCCCCAGCTTTCGGTTGATATCGGTCCAGAGGACTTGGTAGTAGGGGTTGTCCGTGTTCTTCAAGGCAAAGATGGGAACCCCTTGGTCAAAGACAGCCTTGTTGGGATGATAACTCCGGTTTTCATTGTATTCCTTATTGCCCACCCAATAAACGTAGCCGAACACTGATTCGCGGTTGTTGGGCCAGGTCCAAAAATCATCGCGTCCCCAGCGTTTGTTGGAGGGGCAATAGAAGGAGGAACGGGGGACGCCGTATTGAACGTGATAGGTATCTCGAAACCGGATGGAGTACCAGTGGGGGTTTCGGTTATCGGTGGGCTGGAACCATCCATCGTTGTCATCGGAATACATGATGACTCCATAGGTCAGTTGCTTGACGTTGTTGATACAGGCGGTTCGTTTTGCTCTCTCTTTCGCTTTCGAAAGCGCGGGAAGCAACATGCCGGCGAGGATGGCGATGATGGCGATCACCACGAGCAACTCGATC
>DEAY01000479.1 GCA_002348345.1 Verrucomicrobia bacterium UBA2970 | reverse complement strand
GCGGGAGCGCTCGAGGGAGTGCGTTTGAACCGCCGATTAACATGCCAAGCAAACGATATAGAGAGGCACTAAGCCTGGTGGATCCGAAGAAGCGTTACAGCCTCGAAGAGGCGGTCGAGACGCTCGGGAAACTTCCGAAGACCAAATTTGATCAAACCGTCGATTTGGCGGTTCATTTGGGGGTTGATCCCCGACAGTCCGACCAGATGGTCCGCGGAACGGTGCCCCTGCCTCATGGGACCGGGAAAACGGTACGCGTTCTGGTTTTCGCGGCGGATGGTTCAGCCGCCGCCAAGGCGGCCACGGAGGCTGGGGCGGAACATGTCGGCTATGATGAGTATCTCAAGAAATGTCGAGAAGGCTGGGTCGATTTTGACGTGGCCATCTCAACCCCGGACGCGATGGCTGAGGTGCGAAAGCTGGGTAAAGTGCTCGGACCGCGCGGACTCATGCCCAATCCCAAGACGGGGACGGTGACAGACGACACTGCCAAAGCGGTTGTTGAGGTGAAAGCTGGGCGGGTGGAATTCAAGATTGATAAGACCGCCAATGTTCATGTTCCGGTGGGGAAACTCTCGTTCTCACCCGAGCAACTGAAGGAGAATATCCAGATTGTGATCGATGCCTTGGTCAAGGCGAAGCCGTCCGGTTCGAAGGGGACTTATCTGTTGAGCTGTACGTTGAGTGGGACCATGAGTCCCCCCGTTCGCCTAGATGTGAAGCCGTTTATGAAAGCCGCCTGAGGAGCGAGCCAAGAAAAGAGGTCGATATGCGAGAGGAAAAAAAGTTAATCAGTGCTGAGTACTTGGAGCGGCTCCAAGCCTCACCTTATTTCATCGTTGTAGACTACAACGGCTTGAAGGTGGACCAGTTTGCGGAGCTCCGTGCGAAGTTGCGGGAAGCCGGTGGTGAGATTCATGTGGTCAAGAACTCCATCTTCAAGATTGCCGCTGCCGAGGTGGGAATCGAAGACTTGGGGGCACCCTTGCGAGGTCAATTGGCAGTGGTCACGGGAGAGCGCGAAATTTCAGGAGCCGCCAAAGCCCTAAAGACTTTTTCGGAGGAGGCTGAAAAGCCGGACGTATTGTTCGGGTTCATGGGGGAGGACCGCCTGGATGCGGATGGGGTGCGCCGAATTGCAGACCTTCCGCCACTCGACGTGCTTCGTTCCAATCTGGTCGGTCTGATTCAGACGCCGGCTCGCCAAGTGGCCACCGTTCTCCAGACGCCGGCACGACAATTGGCGCAAGTGCTCAAGGCAAAGAGCGACCAGGGCTGAGCAAGAAAAGTTTTGGGGGTGGCGAAGCGCTAGTCCCAGAAACCGAAAGAAAGAAACTAACAAGTAAATCGTCGACCGGGTCATCTGGTTTAAATCAGCCGCAAGGCGTCTGGCGACGACACTTATATCATGGCAGACCTAGAGAACATTGTAGAAGAGCTGAGCAAGCTGACGGTCATGGAGGCCGCGGACTTGGTGAAACAGTTGGAAGAAAAATGGGGCGTGAGTGCTGCGGCACCGGTGGCGGCGGTGGCCGTGGCAGGAGGCGGTGATGCCGGCGGCGGTGACGGCGGTGGCGAGGCCAAGACCGAATTTGATGTGGTTCTGGCATCCGCGCCGTCGGATAAGAAGATCCCCGTGATCAAAGCGGTTCGCGAAGTCAAAGCGGGCCTGGGCTTGGCCGATGCCAAGAAACTGGTCGAGGGAGCGCCCGCGACCATTCTCGAAGCCTCTCCGAAGGAAGAGGCGGAGGAAGCCAAGAAGAAATTGGAAGAAGCGGGTGCAACGGTCGAATTGAAGTAGATTGTTTTCGCAGTATTTGGCCAGGTGCTGGATCGAGTCATTCGGCACCTGGCTCTGCGGTTTTTGGACGGGATAGCAACGGGCAGGAAACGGACGTTCGTGGGAACGTCACGATGGACTCGTCCATGACCGGCTAAAGGAAGGCCGGCTTGGGCTTATTTGCGTAGATATATCAGTCGCTAATGGGTTCCGATTCAACGGGACCAGCCAAGAGAAGACATGCCAACGAAAAAACCTGAACGGATTAATTTCGGGAAGATCCAGGAGATCATTAGTCCTCCCAACCTCATTGAAGTTCAATTGGATTCCTACAAGGACTTTTTGCAGTCGGATGTTATCCCCAGCAAGCGCCGAAACCTGGGTTTGCGAGCGGTCTTTACCGAAGTTTTTCCGATCGAGAGTTACGATGGCAAATGTGTCCTCGATTTTCATTGCTACGATATTGGCAACCCAAAGATGGACTGGTTGGAGTGCCTGCGCGAGGGACTGACTTTCGGCGCGCCTCTCTATGTCACCTTTCGGTTGAAGGATGAGCAGGGGACGAAGGAAGAAAAAGTGTTCATGGGCGAACTCCCCCTGATGACCCCCCAAGGAACGTTTGTGATCAACGGCGCAGAGCGGGTGATTGTGAGCCAATTGCATCGTTCTCCCGGGCTGGCCTTCGAGGCGACGCAGCATACCAATGGCAAGATATTGCACTCCTTCCGGATCATCCCAGACCGGGGCTCGTGGTATGAGGCCCAGTTTGACACGAGCGACATGCTTTACGTTTACCTGGATCGGAAGAAACGCCGTCGTAAATTCCTGACGACTACCTTTTTCCGTGCCCTCGGCTACGGCTCCGATGCCGAGATCCTGAACTTGTTTTACGATATCGAGGAGATTTCAGTCAAAAAGGCGGCGGGCCTGGATGACATTCAGAACAAGGTGCTAACCGAAGATGCGCTCGACCTCGATAAAGGAGTTGTTGTCGCCCGCGCCTTTGAACCTCTTTCCAAGGCCGTGGTCAAGCAAATCGCCGAGTTGGGAGTGGGCAAGATCCGAGTGGTCGACACGAGTGTGGACGATGGCATCATCATCAAGTGTCTGAAGAAGGATCCGACCACCAATGAAGAGGAGGCGCTCAAGGATATATACCGTCGGTTGCGACCGGGGGATCCGCCAACCGCCGCCAATGCCCGGGCTTTGATCAAGCGACTCTTCTTTGATCCGAAGCGATATGATCTCGGACGCGTGGGGCGCTACAAGATCAATCAAAAGCTTGGTCTCGATGGGAAGAACGACTCTCGGATTCTCGAGCGTGAGGATCTCGTTGCCGCGACGAAATATCTGCTTCAACTCAAGAAAGGTGAGGGAAGTATCGACGACATCGACCATCTCGGCAGTCGTCGCGTACGAACGGTGGGAGAGCTGTTGGCCAACCAATGCCGGGTGGGGCTTGCCCGGACCGAACGCTTGGTCAAAGAGAGAATGACGCTCTTCGATCAGGGGTTGGATACGATGACCCCGCAGAAGCTGATCAATCCAAAGGCGCTTTCGGCCGTGGTCCGCGATTTCTTTGGGCGGAGCCAACTCTCGCAGTTCATGGATCAGATCAATCCGCTGGCGGAGCTGACCCACAAGCGGCGTCTTTCCGCGCTGGGACCTGGCGGTCTTTCACGGGATCGGGCCGGGTTTGAAGTGCGCGACGTGCACCCCTCCCATTACGGGCGGATCTGTCCGATTGAAACTCCTGAAGGGCCAAACATTGGTTTGATTGCCTCCCTGGCGACCTTCGCCCGGGTGAATGATTTTGGATTCATTGAGACGCCCTATCGAAAGGTGTCCAAAGGGCGGGTGACTCAAACCATCGAGTACCTGACTGCAGATCGGGAGGAACAATTCATTGTTGCCCAGGCGAATGCTCCGATTGACGCAAAAGGCAATTTCGTCAATGAACGGGTCATGTGCCGGTGCAAGGGGGACTTCATCGATGTGGAGCCGCCTCGGGTCGACTTCATGGATGTGTCGCCGAAGCAACTGGTTTCAGTCGCTGCCGGGCTCATCCCATTCCTTGAGCACGATGATGCGAATCGCGCCTTGATGGGATCGAACATGCAGCGACAGGCGGTCCCCTTGTTGGTGACGGAGGCCCCCTTCGTGGCGACTGGCTTGGAAGCCCGGGTGGCGCGAGATTCTCGGTCCGTGCTGGTATCCGACGCTTCGGGGAAGGTTGCCTCGGTGAATGGAAATCAAATCGTCATCACGGGAGATGGCAACCTGCCCGAATCCAAGCGGAAGATAAAACATGATCCGGGCAATGACGTCCATGTGTATGGGATCCGGAAGTTCATGCGTTCCAACGCGGCAACCTGTATCAATCAAAAACCTCTGGTCCACAAAGGACAGACTATCAAGAAGGGCGATGTCATCGCCGACGGACCTTGCACCGACAACGGAGAGTTGGCACTAGGGCGTAACGTTCTCTGTGCGTTCATGCCTTGGAACGGATACAACTTTGAGGACGCCATTCTCATCAGTGAACGAATTGTGAAAGATGACGTCTTCACCTCAATTCATATTGATGAATTCGAAGTGAGCGCCCGAGACACGAAGTTGGGGCCGGAGGAAATTACCCGTGATATACCGAACCTGGGTGAGGAGGCCTTGCGTAATCTGGGACTCGATGGGGTCATCCGAGTCGGGGCCGAAGTCAAGCCAGGGGATATTTTGGTGGGCAAAATCACTCCGAAGAGTGAGACCGAGTTGGCACCGGAGGAACGACTGCTCCGGGCAATTTTTGGTGAGAAAGCCGCCGACGTGAAGGACACTTCGCTCAAAGTGCCATCGGGGACCTACGGGATTGTGATGGATGTGAAGGTTTCCGCAAAGAAGGAATCTGAGCGGTCGGTGCGATCGGCGACTAGTGAGTCAAAAAAGCAGACGAAACAGGTCGAGGATGATTTCAAGAAGAAGATGGACGAACTGCGCGAGCAGTTGACCGAGGCCCTGAGCAATATCCTGCTGGGCGAGAAGATCCCGCTCGACGTGATCAATTCCGAGACGGGTGAAATCATCATTCCGGCGAACCGGAAAATCACCAAGACATTGCTGCGTAAACTAGCCGGTGTCTACGATCGCATTGAGATCGATCCATCGCCAATCCGGAATAAAATCAACGAGATCATCGGATCCTTTAAGAAGAAGTTCGACGATCTCCAGATGCAACACGATGAAGAGATGGAGCGAGTGGAGTCCGGCGATGAGGTGGAAACCGGAATCATCAAATCGGTCAAAGTCTTCATCGCTTCAAAGCGAAAACTCTCAGTGGGCGATAAAATGGCGGGACGCCATGGGAACAAAGGGGTGGTGGCCAAGATCGTTCCCGAAGAGGATATGCCCTTCCTGGCCAACGGAACCCCAGTTGATATTGTGCTGAATCCGCTGGGTGTGCCTTCTCGAATGAATGTGGGTCAGGTGCTCGAAACCCATTTGGGATGGGCGGCGAAGATTCTGGGGATGACCTACGCAACGCCGGTATTTGATGGGATCAAGGAGTCCCAGATTCGGGCTTACTTGAAGGATGCCGACCTGCCAGAACACGCCAAGACGCACCTTTACGACGGACGGACGGGCGTGCGTTTTGATCAAGAAATCGTGGTCGGTTACATCTACATGATGAAGTTGGGACACTTGGTCGCTGACAAGATTCACGCTCGAGCGGTCGGGCCTTATTCCCTCGTGACCCAGCAACCGCTGGGGGGCAAGGCGCAGTATGGTGGACAACGATTCGGAGAAATGGAAGTCTGGGCGATGGAGGCCTACGGGGCGGCTTATGCGTTGCAGGAACTCCTCACGGTGAAATCTGACGATGTTCAGGGGCGGACGCGCATTTACGAGAGCATCGTCAAGGGCGATAACTCTTTGGATGCCGGCGTTCCCGAATCGTTTAACGTTCTGGTGAAGGAAATTCAGTCACTCGGGATGGATGTTGAGGTGGGCTACGCCCATGGCGAGGAGAAGTCCGCTCTGCCGCCTCCGACCCCTCCCTCTCCGTTGACGGCACTGGGATAAACGATCGAGAAACCGACAATAGCTAAACGAGAAAAAGATGATTACCACAAAGGATTCTGCTCGCGAGTTGCTAGGGCTCGAGAAAGTTAATTTAGTTGATCATATCACCATCACGGTGGCCTCGCCGGATTCGATTCGCTCTTGGTCTAAGGGGGAAGTCAAGAACCCTGAAACGATCAATTACCGAACCTTCAAGCCGGAAAAGGGCGGGTTGTTTTGTGAACGGATCTTTGGTCCGGTCAAGGATTGGGAATGCTCCTGCGGCAAATACAAACGCATTAAACACCGGGGGGGTCGTCTGCGATCGTTGTGGTGTAGAGGTGACCCTTTCCCGAGTGCGGCGTGAGCGCATGGGCCATATCGAACTGGCCGTGCCGGTTTCCCATATCTGGTTCTTCAAGTGCATGCCTTCTCGGATCGGACTCATGCTGGATATGACCGGTCGGGAACTGGAGCGGGTGATCTATTATGAGGACTACATGGTGATCGATCCCGGTTCGACGCCATTGAAGTTGCATCAGTTGCTCAGTGAGTTGGAGTATCGTGAGGCTCGCGAAACCTATGGGGCCGACGCTTTCACGGCCGAGATGGGGGCTTCCGCAGTGCGCAATGCTCTGACCCAGGTGGAACTGCAACCTCAGATCGAGGACTTGCAGCAGGCCATGACGGAAACTCGGAGTAAGCAAATCCGAAAAAAGCTGGCGAAGCGAATCAAACTCTTCCAAGGCTTTCAGTCCTCAAAGACTCGTCCTGAATGGATGATCCTGACGGTGTTGCCGGTGATTCCACCCGATCTTCGTCCCCTGGTGCCGCTTGAAGGCGGTCGGTTTGCGACCTCGGACCTGAACGACTTGTATCGACGGGTGATCAACCGGAACAACCGGCTCAAGAATCTGCTTCAGCTCAAGACTCCGGAAGTCATCATTCGCAATGAAAAGCGGATGCTCCAGGAGGCGGTGGACGCTTTGTTTGATAATGGCCGTCATGGTCGGGCCGTGACGGGAGCCGGAAACCGCCCTCTAAAATCATTGAGCGATATGCTTAAGGGAAAGAGCGGCCGGTTTCGGCAAAATCTTTTGGGCAAACGCGTCGATTACTCGGGGCGATCGGTGATCGTGATTGGTCCCGAGCTTAAACTCAATCAATGCGGGCTTCCGAAGAAAATGGCCCTGGTGCTCTTCGAGCCGTTCATTATCCGTCGATTGAAGGAACTGGGGTATGTGCACACGGTTCGTTCGGCGAAGAAGTTGATCGAACGGCAGTCTCCCGAGGTATGGGATATTCTGGAAGAAGTCACCCATGGGCATCCGGTGCTCTTGAATCGTGCGCCGACCTTGCATCGTCTTTCGATTCAGGCGTTTGAGCCGGTTCTGATCGAAGGGGAAGCGATTCGAGTGCATCCGCTGGTTTGTACGGCCTACAATGCCGATTTCGACGGGGATCAAATGGCGGTGCACGTTCCGCTTTCTGTGGAGGCCCAAATGGAGGCGCGACTGTTGATGATGGCTCCGAACAACATCTTCAGCCCCTCAAGCGGCCGGCCGATCATGACACCCACGCAGGATATCACCTTGGGCTGCTATTATCTCACGGCCGAGCCTCGTGAATTAGCCAGGACCAAGAAGAAACGGCTGAAACTCTTTGGCAATAAGGAGGAGGTAATTTTTGCCTTCGAGGACGGATCGGTGGGGATTCATGAGCGAATCCTCCTTTCCAATCCAGACCTCGGGACGGAGACCGTTTTTGGAGACTCTGAGAAGAAAGTCGTGGAAACGACGGTAGGTCGAGTGATTTTTAGCGAAATCTGGCCGACTGAACTCGGCTTCCCCAACCGTGTGATCGGCAAGGGGAAGATCGGTGATCTGATTTGGCACTGCTACAAGCACTGTGGGCACAACCGTACGGTTGAGACCCTCGACCGCTTGAAGGAGATCGGGTTCCGAGAGGCCACCCGCGCCGGCGTCTCGATTGGGATCGACGACATGATCATTCCTCCGGAGAAGAGTGATGAGATTAACTTGGCTCAAAAACAGATTGCCGACGTCGAGAAGCAATACCGGAAGGGAGTGATCACTCCGGGCGAGCGTTACAACAAGGTGATCGATATTTGGACGCACTGTACGGACCAAATCGCCAACGTCATGTTGCAAACGTTGTTGGACAATCAAGGCAAGGATGAGTTCAACCCTGTCTGGCTCATGGTGGATTCCGGTGCTCGGGGCAATCGGCAACAGGTTCGCCAGTTGGCCGGGTTGCGTGGCTTGATGGCGAAGCCTTCTGGAGACATCATCGAACGACCTATTCTCTCGAATTTCCGAGAGGGACTGACCGTGCTGGAGTACTTTATCTCGACCCACGGAGCTCGAAAAGGATTGGCAGATACGGCGCTGAAGACAGCCGATTCGGGTTACATGACTCGAAAGCTGGTCGACGTTGCTCAAGATGTGATTGTGCGAGAGCACGATTGTGGAACGACCAACGGGATCTGGGTTCAGGCGATCTACGAGGGGGAAGACGAGGTTGTGAAGCTGGGCGAACGGTTAATCGGCCGAACCTCATGCGAGGATATCGTTGATCCGGCAGACGTGAAGAATGTGATCGTCAAGGGGGGCGAGGAAATCAATGAGGAACGGGCACGCGCAGTCGAATCCGTCGGGATCGAACGAGCTCGAATCCGGTCGGTGCTCACCTGTGAGAGTAAAGTGGGTCTGTGCCGAATGTGTTATGGCCGGAACCTTGCGACGGGTCAGCTTGTGAAGGAGGGGGAAGCCGTGGGCATTATTGCGGCCCAGTCGATCGGCGAACCAGGAACCCAATTGACCATGCGTACGTTTCACATTGGCGGGACCGCCTCCCAGATCTTCAAACAACCGCAAATCAAGGCGCGGTTCTCAGGTAAGTTGGTGTATCAGGATATCCGGAAGGTCGAACTCGAGGATGGGAACAGCATCGTGCTGAACAAAAACGGAAGCATCGCCATTGTTGATGACAGTGGACGGGAATTGGAATCGTATTCGGTCGTGATCGGATCGGTGGTTTCGGTTAAGGATGGCGAAACGGTTGAAAAGGGCGAAACCTTTGTGCAATGGGATCCCTACAATGTTCCGATTCTCTCGGAGAAGTCTGGGAAAGTGAAATTCCACGACATCATCGAAGGGGTGACGATGAAGCAGGAAGTCGATGAGACAACGGGCCAAGAGGCGATGGTGATCATTGATCACAAGGAAGATCTTCATCCTCAGATCATGATTCAGAACAGCCGGGGTGAGGTCCTGGCCAATTACCCCATCCCCTCAGGGGCTCACATCGTCGTTCAGGAGTCCAGCAAGATCGGGGCGGGGACCTTGATGGCCAAAACGCCGCGCAAAACCTCAAAGACCAAAGACATCACCGGGGGCTTGCCGCGGGTGGCCGAGTTATTCGAGGCACGGCGACCCAAAGATGCCGCTGAAATCTCCAAGATCGACGGCATCGTTGATTTTGGGCCCAGTGTTCGTGGCAAGCGGTGCGTCATCATTCGCGACCAGGACTCGGGAGTCGAGGAGGAGCATCTCATCCCGATCGCGAAGCATGTGATCGTCTTCAAGGGGGACTACGTCAAGAAGGGCCAACAGCTCACCGAGGGGCCCGTCGTGCCTCATGAGATCTTGGACGTGTGCGGTCCCCAGGAATTGCAGGAACATCTCGTCAATGAGGTTCAGGAGGTTTACCGCCTCCAAGGGGTGACCATTAACGACAAACACATCGAGGTCATCGTCAGGCAGATGTTGCGCAAAGTGCGGATTACCGATCCAGGAGATACCTCGTTCTTGTGGGGAGAACAGATCGAGAAGTCGACCTTCGAACGGGAGAATGAACGAATCGATGAAATGGGCGGGAAGCCCGCTGAAGCGCAACCGGTTCTTCTGGGCATCACCAAGGCTTCCCTGGAGACCGAGTCCTTCTTGAGTGCGGCGTCCTTCCAGGATACCACACGGGTGCTGACCGAAGCGGCCACTATGGGCAAGGTCGATCACCTCCGGGGATTCAAGGAGAACGTGATTATGGGCCACATCATTCCTGCGGGAACCGGCTACAACGATCACCGAAATGTTCGGGTGAAACCGTTGGTTGAACTCCTCCCCTTGGAGGAGGAAGTCGAGGAGGAAACCTCACCTCTCGGAGAGCCGTTGGCAGGGTAGTTTAAGGACTGATAAGAAAGTTAACCTTTTTTCGAATAATCTATTGCACGGGGAAAGGCTTTTGATAAGATCCGCCTTCCGTTTCTCCCGAAGAGGAAAGAAATAGTGCTTTTGTGAGATTTTTTCAGCTGTAATGCCGACAATTAATCAGTTGGTCCGAAAAGGACGTAAGAAGATTCGACTCAAATCGAGCTCTCCAGCTCTAGAGAGTTGTCCCTTTCGTCGGGGCGTTTGCATCCAAGTGATGACGCGAACGCCAAAGAAGCCGAACTCGGCCATGCGTAAGGTGGCGAAGGTCCGTTTGACCAATGGGTATGAGGTGATCGCCTATATTCCCGATGAAGGTCACAACTTGCAGGAGCACTCCATCGTTTTGGTGCGGGGAGGGCGCGTGAAGGATCTTCCTGGGGTTCGTTATCATATTGTTCGGGGAACCCTCGATGCCGGTGGCGTGGAGAAACGTCGTCAGAGCCGGTCGAAGTACGGGGTCAAACGCCCGAAGGACAAAAAAGAATAAGGTAGGCCATCTATTTGGGCAGATTTATATGTCTCGTCGTCGACAAGCAATAAAGAGAAGCGTTTCGCCGGATGGCAAATACGACAGCCAACTGGTGGCTCGTTTGGTGAACGTTGTCATGTTTAAAGGGAAAAAGACGGTCGCCGAGCGGGTCGTCTACGGAGCCTTTGACGTCCTGGCGGAGAAGAATCCCGATGCGAGTCCCCTTGAGGTGCTTCAACGGGCGGTTGATAACGTCAAGCCTCGGCTTGAGGTGAAGCCTCGTCGGGTGGGGGGGGCCACCTATCAAGTTCCCCTTGAGGTCAACGCGGAACGTCAGAACGCTTTGGCTCTTCGATGGTTGGTGAAGTTTGCCGGATCTCGAAAGGGAATTCCGATGCGCCAGGCGCTGGCGGGGGAAATCATGGACGCTTTTCGCGGGCAGGGTGCCTCGATTCGTCGTCGTGATGAGGTTCACAAGATGGCGCAATCGAACAAAGCGTTCGCTCATTTTCGCTGGTAGTCAGGTCAATTTGAAGTTGCCCCGCGTTGGTCGTTTAACCGGGGCTTTTTTATTCTCTAGATAAAGTGGAATCGGTTTCCGAAAAGGTATCATCCGCCAACTCCCCCGAACGGGAGTTTCCGATGGAGCGTACGCGCAACATCGGGATTGCGGCGCATATTGATGCCGGGAAGACGACGACGACGGAGAGAGTCCTCTTTTACACCGGGTTGATTCACCGAATGGGTGAGGTGCATGACGGGAATACCGTGACCGACTGGATGGAGCAGGAAAAGGAGCGGGGGATTACCATCACCTCTGCCGCGATCACCTGTTTCTGGACCCAGAAAGAGGACGGATTGGAGAAGAGTTTTCAGGGGCAACCATTCCGGATCAATATCATCGATACCCCAGGGCATGTCGATTTCACCGCTGAAGTCGAGCGTTCAATGCGAGTCTTAGACGGCGCGGTGGCGGTTTTCTGTGGGGTTGCCGGGGTGCAACCTCAGTCCGAAACCGTCTGGCGGCAGGCCACAAAGTATCGCGTTCCGAGAATTGCGTTTGTCAATAAAATGGACCGGATCGGGGCCAATTTCGACAACGCCGTCGAGGAGATGCGATGTAAGTTGGGGGCCTATGCCTACCCGGTGATGATCCCGATTGGAAGCGAGGATGATCTTTCGGGGGTCATCGATGTGGTGAGCCAGAAGGCGATCGTTTATGACGACAGTGATCCGTTGGGGGTTGAATACTCGGTCAACAATCTGACGGAGGAACAGTCCCTTCGGGCCCAGTCGGCTCTTGATCAGTTGATCGCGGCCGTTGCCGACAAGGACGATGAAATCGCCGAGTTGGTGATCGAGGATCAGGCGATCGAGCCGGCCGTGCTCAAGCGCGCCATTCGTCGGTTGACCTGTCAACTTGAGCTGGTGCCGGTAATTGGTGGTTCCGCCTTCAAGAAAAAGGGGGTTCAACCCCTGGTGGATGCCATCATTGATTATCTTCCGTCTCCTCTTGACGTGCCGGCGATGGAGGCTCATCCAGTTGACGACTTGAGTTCGATTGTTCCCGTTGAGGCCGACGATGACCAGGGGTTTTGCGGCTTGGCTTTCAAATTATGGACGGACCCCTTCGTGGGTAAATTGGTGTTTTTTCGGGTCTACCGCGGAACCTTGAAAAAAGGGAGCACCGTCTTGAACACGGCGACGGGAAAGAAGGAGCGGATCAGCCGAGTCCTGATGATCCAGGCCGACAAGCGAACGGATGTCGATGCCATCTACTCGGGTGATATCGCAGCGATTGTTGGGGTTCGAAAGGTTGCCACGGGTCATACGATTTGCAGTCAGAAGAGTCCGATCATGTTGGAGCCTCCGACCTTTCCGGAGCCCGTTATTTCGATGGCGATCGAGCCGCGAACGACGGCGGATCGAGAGAAAATGGGTGAGGGACTGAACCGCCTCTCGGATGAGGATCCCACTTTCAGGTGTTTCACCAATGACGAGACCGGGCAACTCATCATTGCCGGGATGGGCGAGCTTCATCTGGAGATCATCCGAGATCGGTTGCTCAAGGAGTTCAAGGTTGATGCCAACGCGGGCACGCCTCAGATCGCCTATCGTGAGACGATCACCCAATCGGCGCAGGGCGAAGGCAAGTTCGTTCGACAGTCAGGGGGCAAGGGGCAATACGGTCATGTTGTGATTAAGATCGAGCCGAACGAGACCGGCAAGGGGACCGAAGTCATCAACCGAATCGTGGGAGGAGTTATTCCCAAGGAATTCATCCCCGCCGTGGTGTCTGGGTTGGAGGAGTCCGTGGCGGGAGGTGTCCTGGCTGGATATCCGATGGTGGATGTCAAGGTGACAATCACCGATGGTTCCTTTCATGACGTCGACTCCAACGAGTTGGCGTTCAAGATGGCGGCGATTTTTGCGTTCAAGGATGCCGCCAAGGACGCCGGGATGATCCTGCTTGAACCGGTGATGAAAGTGGAAGTGAGTACTCCCGATGAATACCAGGGGGATATTTTGGGGGACATGAGCCGGCGGCGTGGCAAGATCGTGAGCATTGATTCGAAACCGGACATCGCTTTGGTCAACGCGGAAGCCCCCCTCTCTGAAATGTTTGGATATTCAACCGATGTTCGGTCGCTTTCCAAGGGGCGGGCGTCCTATTCGATGGAACCGCTCAAGTTTGAGGAGGTGCCTTCGAACATTCTTGAGACGATTTTGGATACGGGACAGAGCTATGCCATCAGGGCCTAGAGGCGAATAGTTATTGAGCAAAGCAAGTATGTCAGGACAACGAATTCGAATTAGGTTGAAGGCCTATGATCACCGGGTGATCGACCAGTCGGCCTGCGAGATCGTCGACACAGTGAAACGGTCGGGGGCTCGCGTGGCGGGGCCGATTCCGTTGCCGACTCGGGTGGAGCGGTTTACGGTGACCCGCTCACCTCATGTTGATAAGAAGTCGCACGAGACCTTTGAGCAGCGGACCCACAAGCGTTTACTCGATATCCTTGATCCGACAGCGAAGACGGTAGATGAGTTGAAGAAACTGAATTTGCCGGCAGGGGTCGATATTACCATTAAGATTTAGTCATGGTTGGTTTACTTGGAAAAAAACTGGGACAGACCCAGGTCTATGACGACGCGGGGAAGCTAATCTGTGTCACGGCGGTGCAGTGTGGTCCGAACCGGGTGATTCAGTGCAAGACCGTGGAAACCGACGGATATGACGCCGTTCAACTGGGGTTTGGCTCCCAAAAGGCCCACAGGGTGAACAAGCCCATGACGGGGCACTACGAGAAACACAAATCGGCACCCGCGCAGCGGATTCGTGAATTCCGTGACTTTGAACTCGAGGTGAAACCGGGAGACGAGGTTAAGCCCGGTGATTGCTTCGCGGCTGGCGACTGGGTTGACGCCATCGGAACATCCAAGGGACACGGGTTCCAAGGGGTGATGAAACGCCACGGATTTGGTGGTGGACGTGCGACCCACGGGGCGAAAGGCTGGAAACGGCGCCCGGGTTCGATCGGTCAAGGGTCCACGCCTGGAACCGTCCGGAGAGGGCAACCGATGCCTGGCCATATGGGACAGGCGCGGCGAACGGTTCAGAACCTAAGAGTGGTCCGAGTGATGGATGCGGAGCAAGTGGTTTTGATCAGTGGGGCGATTCCAGGTGCAGTGGGTGACTATGTTGTCATTCGGGGTGCCAAGAAAAAGAAAAAGGCCGACGCTTAGGGGCGACGGGAGCAGAGAATGAAGATTAAGGTCAAGAATGCGTCCGGTGGTGACGCCGGAGAGTATGAGGTCAAGTTCGATCTCATCGAAGATGGGCGTGGGACCCAGGCCGTGCATGATGCGGTGGTCGCCTATACCTCCGCTCAACGAAGTGGAACCGCCTGCACCAAGACGGTCGCTGAAGTTTCGGGGTCGGGGCGTAAGCCTTGGCGGCAGAAAGGCACGGGGCGTGCCAGGGCTGGGTATGTTCGCTCACCGATTTGGCGAGGCGGCGGAGTGGTGTTTGGCCCTAAACCCCGCAGTTACGCTAAGACACTTTCCAAGAAGACGAAGCGATTGGCCCTA
The DNA here is from genome assembly GCA_002348345.1 of Verrucomicrobia bacterium UBA2970. Lineage (GTDB taxonomy): Bacteria > Verrucomicrobiota > Verrucomicrobiia > Limisphaerales > AAA164-E04 > UBA2970. The sequence continues at coordinate 6,713 of DEAY01000479.1, read as the reverse complement.
CGAAAGTCCATGAGCGAACGGGTCAAGGCAGGTGAGGTGGTTCTGATTGAGGAACTGCGGTTTGAATCTCCGTCCACCAAAGCATGCCTGGCGCTTTGCGGGGCGATGGGGCTTGAGGGGACGATCCTGTTTGTCGCCGATGCGGTCATCGATCATTTTGTTCTGTCGGCGCGCAACATTCCTTATATTGATGCGACGCTGGCCAACACACTGACCACTTACGAAGTGCTGAAGTACGATCATTTGGTATTCACCAAGTCGGCATTTGAGCAACTGGAACAACGCCTGGGGGCGGGAGAAGGGGATGTTTAACCAATGAACGCTTTTGATGTCATCAAGACGGTTCGGATCACTGAAAAAGGGGCGTTGCTCTCCGACGAGCATAACCAATACACCGTGGTGACCGACAAACGGGCGAATAAGGTTCAGATTCGTCAGGCCATTGAGGAGCTTTTCAAGGTGAAGGTCACGAGCGTGAACACGATCAATGTTCGTGGGAAGGCACGGCGACAGCGCACATACCAGGCGGGTAAATCTCCCGATTGGAAGAAGGCCATTGTTACCCTCAAGGAGGGTGACAAGATTGAACTCACATAGTAGTCGAGGGGAAGGGAGAGAGCAATGGCTGTAAAGACATTCAAACCATTAACGCCGGCCCGTCGGTTTCTGACGGTGGCTTCTTTCGCGGACATCACGAAGAAGAAGCCGGAGAAGCGGTTGACCAAGACCAAGAAGAAGTCCGGCGGTCGGAATTGTTATGGTCGGATCACCGCTCGGGCCATCGGTGGAGGTCACAAGCAAAAGATTAGAAATGTAGATTTTCGTCGACGGAAACACGGAGTCGAGGCGACGGTGACGGCGATCGAGTATGATCCGATCCGGTCCGCTCGGCTCGCCTTAGTGACCTACGCCGACGGGGAAAAGCGCTACATCATTGCTCCAGACGGGCTGAAGGTGGACGACAAGATCATGAGTGGTCCCGGTGCTCCGAAACAAGTGGGGTGCGCGTTGCCGTTGGCTGAGATCCCGGTCAGTTCCGCGATCCACAGCTTGGAGCTTGTTCCTGGGGGCGGGGGGCAGATTGTCAGAACCGCCGGTTCTTTTGCAACGCTCATGTCCTTCGATTCTGGGTATGCTCAAGTCAAACTCCCTTCCGGGGAAATTCGTCGTTTTCACGGAAAATGCCAGGCTACGATGGGTGCCGTTGGGAACAGCCAGCATGAGAACGTCATGCTGGGAAAGGCCGGACGAGCACGGCACATGGGCCGGCGGCCTCTGACTCGTGGGGTGTCACGAAACCCGGTGGATCATCCAAACGGCGGCGGACAGGGGCAGTCGAAGAGTGGCGGTGGACGGCAGCACTTGGTTTCACCCTGGGGCTTGTTGGCCAAGGGGTACAAGACTCGTAACAAACACAAGAATTCGAATCGATTCATTCTGGTTCGGCGGGATGGTCGACCGATGAAACGCAAGTAGGACGATTATGGGACGTTCGATTAAAAAGGGACCGTTTGTTGATGGGCATCTGCTCAAGAAAATCAGCAAGATGAACGAGTCAGGGCAGAAGAAGCCTATCAAGACGTGGTCTCGTCGCTCAATGATCACTCCGGATTTCGTCGGCCACACCTTTAGCGTTCACAACGGGAAGGTGTTCAACTCGGTTTTTGTGACAGAGAATATGGTGGGGCACCGATTGGGTGAGTTTTCGCCGACGCGGGCCTTCCGCCGGCACGGTTCTCACACCGCTAAAGTAACCAAGTAATCATGGAAGTTCAGGCGATTACTCGAAATGTTCGAATGTCCGCTCAGAAGATGCGCGAGGTGGTGCGGCAAATTCAGGGAATGAATGCGCTCCAGGCGGTGGCCATATTGGGTGCGGTGCCGCGCAAAGCTGCGAAGGTGGTTCAGAAGACGCTGAAATCGGCGATCGCGAATGCCGAGAACAATAACAACTTGAAGCCAGAGTCCCTGGTGGTTCGGGAAGCCGTGGCTGGTCAGGCTCGGTCTCTGAAACGGTTTGTGCCCAAGGCGCGAGGGTCCGCTGGACCAATCAGGAAACGGAGTTGCCACGTCAAGATTGTGGTTTCTGACTTATAGGTAATTACGATGGGACAGAAGACAAATCCAATTGGACTCAGGATCGCGGTCAATCGAGATTGGCGATCAAAGTGGTACGCCGACAAGAGGGACTTCGGTGGATTGCTCTCGGAAGATTTCCATATTCGTAAGATCCTGAAGTCGAAACTCGAATCGGCATCCGTGCCCAAAATTCAGATTGAGCGTGCGGCTACGCGTTGCCGGGTGACCATCTACACGGCCCGACCGGGTGTTGTGATCGGTCGCAAGGGGGCGGAGATCGACAAGTTGAAAGAAGAGATCTCTCTGCTGACGGGCAAGGAAGTTTACGTTGATATCCATGAAGTCAAGAATCCGGAGATCGATGCTCAGCTGGTGGCGGACAATGTTTGCCTGCAGTTGGAGCGCCGGATCTCGTTCCGCCGGGCCATGAAAAAGGCGGTGCAAACCGCCATGGATTTTGGGGCGGACGGCATCAAGATCCGATGCGCTGGACGTCTTGGGGGGTCTGAGTTGGCGCGGGTGGAATCCTATCTGGAGGGCAGTGTGCCGCTTCACACGTTGCGGGCGAATATCGATTACGGTTTTTCGGAGGCCAAGACCCTTCAAGGGGTCCTGGGAGTTAAGTGTTGGATTTGTAAGGGTGAGATTGATTTGTCGACCCCTGAAGCTCGGCCGGCAACCGGTTCGTCGTTTCTAGGGTAGTCGAGATTTAAGAAGAGAGCGGAGGACGAGTTATGCCATTAATGCCAGCAAGGGTTAAGCATCGAAAGATGCATCGGGGCAATCGATCGGGCCTGGCACGCCGGGGCGAATCGGTGGCCTTCGGCGAATTTGGTCTGCAGGCGCTGGGTCGCTGTTGGTTGAACAACAAACAGATTGAAGCCGCTCGTATCGCCATTACCCGCCACATGAAACGGCGTGGCAAGGTGTGGATCCGGGTCTTTCCGGACAAGAGTTACACCAAGAAGCCGTTGGAGACGCGAATGGGCAAAGGGAAGGCCGGCGTGGAAGGATGGGTTGCGGTGATTAAACCGGCTCGGATTCTGTTTGAAATAGACGGCGTCTCGGAGAATCTGGCGCGCGAGTCATTTCGCCTGGCTGCCGCAAAGCTTCCGATTCGGACCAAGTTCATCGCACGCCACAAGCTGAGTTAAGTATTATGCCACTCAAGATGTCAGATTTGCGGGACCTTTCTTCGGCGGAATTGAGCGCCAAGAATCGGGATGCCCGACAGGAGCTATTTAACTTGAGGCTTCAAAAAGCGAGTAGCCAGTTGGAGAAGCCCTCTCGCCTTCGGGAGTTGAGGCGTGATATTGCACGAATCGAAACCCAGATCTCGATTCTCAAAGGGCAACTGCAGAAGGAGGGTTAAGGGATTATGTCAGAGTCGACCGCAAAACGAGGACACCGCAAAGAACGGGTGGGAGAGGTCATATCAGACGGGATGAATCGAACCATCGTGGTGAGAGTCCGGCGCCGGATTCACCATCCACGCTACAAGAAAGTGGTGACGGTCTTCAGCAAGTGTTACGCCCATGATGCAAAGGAACAAGCGAAGGTGGGTGATCAGGTGCGGATCCTAGAAACTCGTCCGTTATCAAAGAAGAAGACCTGGCGATTGGTCGAGGTGCTTGCCTCCAAGTCGGCGGCTTGAGTTTATTAGAAAGGGCCTAGTAAGATGCTTCAGTTACGAAGTTTATTGAATGTGGCGGATAACACCGGAGCCAAGAAGGCTGCGGCCATTGGTGTCCTCGGACAGGGACAACGAGTGGCTCGAGTTGGTGATATCATCAAGGCGCACATTAAGGAGGCGACGCCGGATGGCTCGGTAAAGAAGGGGGATGTCGTCAATGCGGTGGTCGTCCGAACGCGATCCACGATTCGCCGGAACGATGGATCCTATCTTCGTTTCGATTCAAACGCGGTGGTGATCATCGACAAGGATAAGAATCCTCGGGGTACGCGCATTTTCGGACCGGTTGCCCGCGAGCTTCGCGAAAAGAAGTTTACCAAGATTGTGTCTCTGGCACCGGAAGTCATTTGAGTCTATGCCAACGAATCTGCATGTGAAAAGTGGCGACGAGGTGGTCGTGCTTGCTGGAACGGAGAAGGGCAAGCGAGGGAAGATCATTGCGGTCCTGCCGAAGAAGGAGCGCGTCATCGTCGAGGGGATTAATTTGATTAAGAAACACGTTCGTAAGAATCAACAATATCCTGAAGGCGCGATTTTGGAGCGAGAGGGCACGATTCACGTGTCGAACGTAATGTTGGCGGAAAGGTTTGACGCTCGGGCGGCGAAGCGCGAGCAGAGTGAATAAGTTGGGATGAAGCCGAGACTTTATCAGAAATATATCGATAGTGTCGTGCCGGAATTGAAGGCCGATGGCACTTACCAAAATGTCCATCAGTATCCTCGCATCGAGAAGATCGTGGTGAACATGGGGGTCAGTACGACGCTGGAGAAGGGTGCTTTGGAGGATGCTTCCAATGATCTTACCCTGATTACCGGTCGAAAACCGGTTCTTTGTCGGGCGAAGAAGAGCGTGTCAAATTTCAAGCTGCGCGCCGGCCAAGCGATTGGTTGCCGGGTGACCTTGCGGCGGGAAGTCATGTATGAATTCTTCGATCGACTGGTGACAGCAGCCCTGCCACGGATTCGCGACTTTCGTGGGATTTCGAGTAAGGCCTTCGACGGCCGGGGCAACTATTCCTTGGGGATTTCTGATCAATCGATTTTCCCGGAGATTGACTTGGATAAAGTCAAACGGACCCAGGGGATGGATATCACCATTGTCACCTCGGCCCAGACCGATGACGAGGCTCGAAGATTATTGAAACTGATGGGAATGCCCTTTGCGTAATGGGAGGTCGGTATGGCGAAGAAAGCGTGGATTGAACGAAACAAGAAGAAAGCGGCGGTCGTAAAGAAGTACGCCGAGAAGCGGGCTGAACTGCGGGCTGCCCGTGACTACGAGGGGTTGAACCAACTGCCTCGAAACGCGAGTCCGACCCGGGTGGTCAATCGGTGTAATATCAGCGGTCGTCGGCATGGCTATTTTCGAAAATTTGGTTGTTCTCGGTTAACCTTCCGGGAAATGGCATTAGCCGGATTGATTCCGGGCGTAACGAAAGCGAGTTGGTAGAGCCTTATGGATCCCATTGGTGACATGTTGACAAGTATCCGCAATGCCAGTTCGGCTTTGCTACCGAAGGTTTCGGTGCCTCATTCCAGGTTGAAGGTTGGAATGCTGGAGATGCTGAAGCGCGAAGGGTATATTTCGGAGTTCCAAGTTTCCGGCGAAGTCAAGAAGACGATCAACATGACCCTGAAATATAAGGGACGCCGTGGGGTGATTGCGGGAATCAAACGAGTGAGCCGCCCCGGCCTCCGCCATTTTGTCGGTGCGGATGAAGTGCCGAGTGTCCTGGGTGGGATGGGGATCTCGATCCTCTCGACATCGCGGGGAGTGATGACCGGGCGAGATGCGAAGAAACAGAATGTTGGTGGCGAAGTGCTCTGCCACGTCTGGTAAGGGTTAAGGTATGTCAAGAATTGGAAAAACCCCGGTTCCTGTTCCTGAGAAGGTAAAGGTCTCTCTCAATGGACGGGTGATCGCTGTCGAAGGACCGAAAGGAAAGTTGGATTGGGAGCTTCCCGGCCGAACGAGTGGTGAGGTCCTGGAAAATCAGGTGATCATCAAGCGAGATGGTGACGATAAGGATGCGAAAGCTCAGCATGGATTAGCCCGAGCCTTGGTGAACAACATGGTGGTTGGTGTGTCTCAGGGTTTTGCGAAGGAACTCGAGATCCAAGGGGTTGGATTCAAGGCAGCTGTCAAGGGGAGCGTGATCGACCTTAACCTGGGTTACTCCCACGTCATCCACTACGAATTGCCGAAAGAAGTCAAGGTCACGGTGGCCGAAGGGGTGAACATCAAGATTGAAGGTGTTGACAAGCAAGTTGTAGGGCGGGTCGCGGCCGAGATACGAGGTTTCTATCCGCCAGAACCCTACAAAGGTAAGGGTGTGAGATATAAAGATGAGCGAGTCGTCCGGAAGGAAGGAAAGACTGTCCAATAGGGCGGGCTTGTTGAGAGATTACTTTTTGCTGATCCAGGAATGAAAACGGAGAAACGATTGGGATTGTTGCGTCGGCGCCGCTTTCGAATCCGAAAGAAGATTATCGGAACGGAGGAGAGGCCTCGGATGAGTGTTCGATTTACGGAGCGAAACGCGTACATTCAGTTTATTGATGATTCTCGAGGAGTCACGTTGGCTGCGGTATCTTCTCTGAGCCACCGGGCGAAGAGTAAGGAAAACCTCGATGCCAATGTGAAAGGTGCGGAAACCCTGGGCGGTATGGCCGCAACGGCGGCGAAAGAAAAGGGGATTTCAAGGGTTGTTTTCGATCGGAGTGGGTCTCGCTATCATGGAAAAATAAAGGCCCTGGCAGAGGCAGCAAGAGCGGGCGGCTTAGAATTTTAGACGGTTAAGGATTTCTCGTGGCAGACGAAGCTAATAAGACCAGCGGCAATAATCCTTCGGCACCTTCGGGCGGTGCTGGCGGCGGAGAACGAGGAGGAGCGACAACTAGCGGCCAGGGCGGCGGCGGTTTCCGAGGCGGTCAGGGCGGC
>DEAY01000001.1 GCA_002348345.1 Verrucomicrobia bacterium UBA2970 | reverse complement strand
CGCGGATGTGGCGCTCGCCCAACGGAGCACCACGGTAATGCATCTGGGCAACATTGCTCACCGGGCTGGAAACAAACAGCTGGAATTCGATGGTGTTAGTGAATCGATCCTCAACGACGCGACGGCCAGTCGGATGCTGAGGCGACAGAACGAAAACCACTATTCCGTCGCGGAAGTCGTCTGAAGGTTGGTCTGGGTCCGATTGAGGTGGCCCACCCAGAGGTCGGCCGGTGAGCAGAGGCGTCAGCCGTCGGTTGTGAGTCCTCTGAGCTTGATGTGTTCCTCAATGATCTGGCGGTAATCGTCCGCCTCGACGTCGCGCTCGCAGCAAACCAACATCAGGGCACCATCGGATCTGAAATTCCCGTCCCATGCTTTCAGTTGCTCGTCGGTCCATTCGGGCTGGTATTCCTTCAATCGGTCATCGGACATACGGCTGAAGTAGGCGCGGACGTTGATGTCGGTCTCATCCATATTGAGCGTGGCGGGCATCTTTTCGTAGTTCACTTCGGTGGGCTGGGTCATCGGTTTCGTTCCTTTTCGTTCCTTTCAGTAACCGCACAATGGATGGTGTTTGACGCGGCGGTCGTAGGTTAACGTCATGTCTTCGGGGTGGTGGCAAATGTGACAGTAGGCCGACGATGCGACGGATCGGTGTCGACGGCCCGAGGCGCGATGAATGTTGTGGCAGGAGAGGCAAGTCGTCTCTTCGTCGCCCTCTCGGACGGCCCGAATGTTCTCAAGGATGTGCCGTTCCCTGGGCGGTGTGGAGCCCAGCGCGGCGGGAGACCAATCGACGGCAAAGTCGGCAAACAAGTCATCCCCGACGACGTGATTGTTTGCGTAGGGCAGGCCAGAGGCCTTTGAGGTTCCGGTGCGAACGTGACATTGGCCGCAGGTGGCTGCGATGAGGACCGGTGGGTCATTCCTTTTCTTGGCGAGGTAAACCAGGGAGGGGTCGTTGGTGTGTGCGAGATCGACCGAACCATGGCAGGCGTAGCAATCGATCGCGGTCGCGGCAAACGCCTGGGTTCGGGAATCCACGGCCGTGGTATGACATCCGGCACAGCGCTGACTGAACGTCCCGGGTTTCCAACCAATCGGTTGGCTGGCGTGAAATCTGAAAGGGGTGCTCTCGGAATCGGGATCCGGTTCGAAACTTCCGGTGAGGAGTTCCAGTTGGCCATACGCAGGGGCTTTTCTGAGGAGGCGAATCTGAGTTTGATAGCCCAGAACGAACTGGATTTGTTTGGCGTAGGGATCCAGTTCAGGGGTGCTCTCAATCGCGCGATTAATATCGGGTGTCATGACGCGGGGTTGCAGGGTCCGTTGATGGGCGTTGAGATTCCACGACGGTCCCACGACGTTGCGGTGACAGAAGAGACACTCGTCTCCCGTGACGTAGTCGGGGAGATCTCGACCAATATGATGGGATGGTTTCTTGGGGGACTCGGCGGCTTGGGGGCAGAGGGATCCTGAGACCATCCAGAGCGCGGACAGAGCGAGGCGGACAACCAGTCTCGGGTGGCACATGGTGGATCGATGGGGCTCTTAGCCTATGGAACGAGTGGTCGGAGCGGCTCGTCATCCGTTGCGGAAAGGAACACGTCAGGATCGTTTTTAGACGTCCGCCCGCACCCACCCGTAAGCGGCATTGTCGGGCTCGCCACCCTGATCCAAATAAGCCGTTTTGAGGGTCGACAAGGTGTCCTTTGGGAAACGCTTGATCTCGGCCTCTGCATCGACTCCATAGACGCGGGCCGCGTTCAGCCCAAAGATCTTCGCCTTGTCCTCTTTGGTGACTTTGGCGTAGCCGAATTTCTCGCAGAGCTCATCAGAGATTTGGAAACGCTTCATGGCGTCAATCACCCATTGAGGGGAACCCCACCAGAGGCAATCGGTGCCCCAGATCACGTGGTCGGCTCCGTAGGTTTGGATGTTCTTCCCGATGAGGTGTTGGCACATCACCGGATGGACGATCGCCGTCGTTCCAAAGGCAGAACCGATCTCGCAATAGATGTTATCGATCTGCGGATTCCGAGTCTTGATATTCATGAGCTCGGCATGCCAGGCGAAGTCACCCGTTTCGGGATTGAAGAACTCGGGGCGTTCGAACTCGGGCTCCCCGGGGCCGTGTTTCATGGCGCTATGGTAGGCGATGAACGAAAGGTCGGGGTGATCAAGGGCGGCCTTCTCAAGATCTCCGGGGTGGGCGTAATGACCTAGCGTCCGGGATTGTGCGGCGTAACCTTTGTGGCAACTGAAGACCTTCAGACCCAGTTCTTTGGATTTCTCGTAGAAGGGGTAGGCCATGGTTTCATCGTCCATCCGGAATCCGTCGCCAGAGCGGCCAGGGTCGGTGTGGCAGTACCACTTCCAAGAATCGATTCCGTATTGCTTGACCTCTCGTTCGATTTGCTCAAAGAGGGCGGGAAAGTCGGGCTGGTTCTTCCTCTGGTCCCAGTAGTGGTTTGGCGCGCAGTTTCCCTGGCAGAGGGCCCGTGTTCCCCCGGCCACCTTATTGAGTTGACCCTTGGCCTGGGACATCAACCAACTGGGGAGGATTCCCCCTCGACGATCACGCCCCTCAAGTATTTTCCCGGCCTTGTCCTTGTTGATTTCCCGCCCGGGAACGCCGGAAATGACGACGAGGCTCGTCTCGCTGTCGAAGAAGAGCTCTTTCACGAAATTGGGAAAGCTGTATTCGTCGGGGTCGTTCGAAAGATCAAAGCCCATATTCTTGACAAAGGGCGCGGTGCGGAAGCCAAGCGCGAATCCGTCGGTGAAATGGGTTTGAACGTCGAAGACAAAGTATTCTCCCTTGGGAAACTTCTCCTCGCTTGCTGCGGGTTCGAAGGTCTCTGCCTTGGCGACATCCCAGTGATTCCCGAAGACCATGTTGCTCGCGTAGAAGGCGGTCGCCATTCCCATGGACGATTTGAGGAAGTCCCGTTTCGTCATGCCCAGCGACTTGGCATTGGCGGTGGCCATCTGGTCGATTCGGAACTCCCATTCCTCCTGTTGCTTGGTCTGGGGGCGGGGAACAAATTCCTCGTTGGAGACAGGTTGAGTCGGGACGGGAGATTCAATCCCTCGCTGACGGTCACGTTGCCATTTGGGTACCCACATATGATTGAAATGTTTCTCCGGGGATGGTGCGTTGATGGAGGCGTCGGTGACGCCGGTGACGCGAGACTAACCAACCAGCTCTCGTATCGGACTGCCTTTATCCAGCAGATATTGAGGTCTTCCTGTTGTGTCGGTTAGGGTTGTGTGCCGCGCGTTGATGCCAAGGTTATGGTAGACCGTGGCGAGCACGTCCTGGTAGTGGACGGGCCGATCGGTCGGTTCGCCGGCATAGCGATCTGTGGCACCGATGACCTGGCCTGGAACCATTCCCCCACCCGCAAGGATCGCCATGGCAACCCGGGGCCAGTGATCTCGGCCCCCGTTGGAGTTAATGGTAGGCGTTCGTCCGAATTCGCCCCAGGCGACGATCGTGACCTCATCAAGCATGCCGCGTTCGCTTAAGTCGGTCACCAGGGCATGGAGGGCATGGTCCACGATGGGGACCAGATCCTTCATCCGGCTGAAATTCTTGGAATGGGTGTCGAAGTCGCTAAGAGAGACACTCACGCAGCGGACCCCTGCCTCGATGAGGCGCCGGGCAAGGAGAAGCTTCTTGGCTGCATCGGGGCCTTCGCTGGTGTAAAAGCGATCAGGGCGGTCGGGGAAAGGGGGCGTATATCGGGCCACCACCTTCGGGTCCTCCTGTGACAAGTCCATGGCTGCCGCTATCTTTCCGGAGGTAAGAATCGAGAAGGCCTGCTGCGTGAAGGCATCCATGGCCGCCATCATCGGGCTTGAATCGATTTTGCGGCGGACTCTGTCGAGGCGGTTCAGGAGTTGGACTCGGTCATCGAGACGTCCGGCATCGATTCCGGGACCAAGCCGGAGCGAGGTTTGGTGCCCTTTTCCGAGCCGATCCAGTTCCTTGACCATGCCGGGTTCGAGTTCCCGATGGAAAAGGTGGGAAATATCAGGCCGAAAAGGGGTATAGGTTGGTCCGAGAAAGCCGGGGCGTGCGCTGTTGCGGACGAGGGCACGCCCCTGAAGGAGATCGACGTAGGCCGGCGCTCCAGTGGTGTGTTGTTCGTAGAGTTTGGTGAGAATGGAACCCATGGCCGGCCGGCCACCGATGGAGGCCAGATCCTTGTCTCCGAATCCCGAGAGACATTGGAACGCATCATGTCTTGATTCAGCTCCCACGAGGGAGCGAATAAAGCTCAATTGATTCGCGATTTGAGCCGTTTTCGGCATGAGTTCCGACACATGAAACCCGGGAATGACGGTTCGAATGGAATCGAACTCCCCCCGAAATTCGCGGGGTGCCTCCGGTTTCGGATCAATCATGTCCATCTGGGGTGGTCCGCCGTCGAGGTGGATGTTGATGAAAGCCTTTTTGGTGGGGGCTGATTGTTGGCTTTCGACCTTGAGGAGGTCGGCGAGGGTGAGAGACCCAATTCCCAAGAAACCTGCCTTGAGGAAGCTTCGTCGGCTGAGTCCGTCGCAGTGTCGTGTGGCGACTGAGTCGGAAAAGGTAAGCATATGCCCCGGTCGGTTTTTGCTGGTTACTTGAAGGATTCCGATGAGGGTGAGAA
>DEAY01000073.1 GCA_002348345.1 Verrucomicrobia bacterium UBA2970 | reverse complement strand
CGAGCGAGCCGCAATGGTAAGGGTATGGCTTTGGGAATCCACGACGACGCCACCGAATCCCCGAGGACGCACCGTGAACTGACGGGCTTGAGGTGAGTGGTTGGTGATCCGAACCTGAAGTTCCTTCGAAGCTCCGGGAGACACCCGAGCTCCATAGGGATAGAAAACCGCCCATTGTTCATCAACCCCGTAATTCGGGTCGTCCCACGGCAAGAGCTCTTCCAAGATTTGATACCGCTCTGAATAACGATGCTCCAAATAACCCAGCTCCACATCGGAAAAGCGAAAGATATGGGGGATATGTTCGTTGATCAGCCAATACTCCCCACCGATTGCCCTCAGCTTCCTGAGGCACAGGAAATAACCGAGATCCTTTCGAACCAAGTTACGATTCAATAGACAATAGTCATCCATGCCGCTGGGCGAGAAGGAATCGCCAATGAAAAAGATCGGGGCTTCGTTCTCCTTCTCGACGTAAAGCCCCCCGTGATGAAAGGCCTGGCCTGGATAATAGTGAAATGTCAGGTCAAACCCCCGCCACCGAATGACCTGGCCATCGTTCATCCCTTGAACATCCGGAATGGGGTTCGCCGTCATGGCGGGGAGATGATATCGGCTCGGGTGCTCAAGCACATCTTCGTATTCCTTGAGGGCATAGACTGGACACTGAAACTTCACTCGAGCCGCCTGAACTTGATCCGCATGGTCATCATGAAAATGAGTGACAAAGATTCCCTCGATTCCCCGGATCAATCCTTGGGAAATCCAAGCATCGACCGTGTCAATGATCCGCTGATAGCCGCAGTCTAAAAGGAATCCGTAGCCGTCATCCGAGACGATCACCCGACTGGTCGACTGACTCAGGATCCAATCCGGAGTGGCGAGGTGAGTCGAGTAAGGCATCAACTGAATCTCCTGATCCGAACCCAGAACCCGACGCCCCGAGGCTTTCATACGCTCCTCCTTAAAGTACCAATTAAGGGCATTGGTTGACAGATAGTTTCGATAGAGGCGCCGGACCCGATCCACCAATTGATCGATACACTCGGATGGATTCTCGATGATCGGGCCCCGAGCGGGAACGATGAGATCGGGATTCCAAGCCTTTAGCGCGGACAAGCTCGAGACCAAGTCCGCCAGTCGAGCCGCATATCCGTGGTAGCCGCGGATCTGCACCTCGGGAATCGAATCCTGGAAGCTGTAGAGGTCAATCAATCGTCCCCCCGCGTATACCAAATCTCCGGTGAACGCCACGCGACGGCCATCAATCTCCCCCAAATAGGTGATGGCCCCCCTAGTGTAGCCCGGGGTCGAGAGCACCTCGAATTTGAAATCTCCCACCCCCACCTCATCACCGGGTTTCAACCAACGACTCACGGGAAAGGGTTCGCCGAGAACCTTGGTCGATTGCTGGTCATAATCGTGGAATCGTTTTGTTCGGAAGGCCGTCCAGAACTCACCGGGGGCTTCAAAGAAAGCCCGTTCCGCCGCGGGAGCAGCGACCTGCCACTGGACCCAATCCGCCGGCTGCGCCGGCAACACGTCTCGACGCGCGTGGGTCAGGTAGAGCCCCGACGAATTCGAGGCGTCGGATTCGGAACTCCGATAGAACCAGAGCGCCTTGTTCCCCGAACCGACCTTAACGTGATTGACCGCCTGATAGGTGATTTGCAGATGAGGCGAAAGGCGCCTCACGGTCCCCGGGACTCCCTCATCAAGAGCGAACCCATGCAGCAGTGAAACACACAACAAGAGGATGGAGTAGGTCGTTTTCATCGTGAGTAAAGCACTCTGAAGCACCCGCCCCTTTACGGCAAATCGAAATCTGGGTCCACGGGAGCCCTCGCCATCAAGCTCATGAGATTCGGTCGCCCCCCACATCCATTTAACCCCTTGCCTTGTCGCCCACTTTACCCTATGGGATGAGCAGCCCAGGGGCAAAAAAACTATGTCAGCACTTAACGGAAAAACCGGACTGGTCTTCGGCGTCGCCAACAAACGCTCGATCGCTTGGGCCATCGCTCAGGCCTGGCACGCAGCGGGCGCTCGACTCGCATTCACCTACCAAGGCGACCGACTCAAGGGGAACGTCGAACAATTGACGGAGACCTTTGGGGAGGACACCCTCCTTCTGCCCTGCGACGTGACCTCAGATGAGGAGATTCGAGCCGTGTTCCAGTCGGTAGGCGATCGCTACGGCAAGCTGGATCTCCTTCTTCACTCAGTCGCCTTTGCGCCCAAGGCAGCCCTCGAGGGCAAATTCGTGGATACGGATCGAGAATCCTTTCGGGTGGCTCACGACATTTCGGCCTACTCCTTGGTCGCGGTGGCCCGGGAAGCCGCTCCGCTCATGTCCGATGGCGGGAGCATCATCGCCATGTCTTACTACGGCGCCGAAAAAGTCGTCCCCCACTACAACGTCATGGGCGTCGCCAAGGCGGCATTGGAAGCCTCCACTCGATATCTTGCCAATGACCTCGGGCCCCAGCGCATTCGAGTCAATTGCATCAGCGCCGGCCCAATGAATACGCTTGCCGCCCGCGGGATTTCCGGATTCACATCGATGCTGAAACACTACGAAGCGCACGCGCCCTTGAAACGAAACGTTGATCCTGAAGAGTTGGGCGCAACGGGCGTGTTTCTCGCCAGTGACGGTGCCGCCGCCATCACGGGGCAGGTGCTATACGTTGACTCGGGTTACCAGATTATGGGCATGTGAACCAACCATCGGTTCCCTCGGGCGCTAAAGCCGAATCGAATCGACAAAGGCCTGGGGGTTTTCCATGTAGATCGCTCGGCCCACTTTACCCAACTTGCGACTGGTTCGCTTCCCGATCCTACCCACGACGCGGTAAAAAGTCGGAACGGCATGGCACAACAAGCGTTTCCAAAGCGTCTCGGACGCCCCTCTCACGGGATTCAAAACATGATCATCCCCGAGATGTGCCACCAACGAAAGGGATCTCCCCAGAAAGGAGGGGGGTCACCTCACCACTGACGAAGGGGCCGGCAGAGGAACGATCTGGTTTCAGCTTAGGAACATGGCCGCCCTCAAAGAACCATGAAGGCAGGAAAACCAGCGACTATCGATCCATCTTAGATTGCCGAAAACGATCTAAGGCGACGGCGAGAATGATGACCACTCCAATGATGATTTCCTGCATATAGGTCGGCCAATTCATCTGGCTTGATCCACTTTTCAGCACCGCCATGATCAGGGCGCCAATCATGGTTCCCATGATACTTCCTGAACCACCATTGAGGCTGGCACCGCCAATCACGACCGCGGCGATGATCTCGAGCTCAAGACCAATCGCCACCGTCGGATCCCCTTGGGTGAGCCTCGAATACTGCATCACGCCCGCAATCCCAAAAAACATTCCGGCCAGCGTGTAGATCAGTATTTTCTGTCGCTGAACGGGAATCCCGCACAAGCGAGCCGTATCCTCATTGGACCCAATCGCAAAGACGTAACGTCCAAATACCGTGTGCCGCATCACCATCATCGTCACGATTGCCAGGAATACAGCGATCCAGACCCCCGTCGGAAGAGGGAACAGTTCCAGTGGATTCTCCGGCTCCATGATTCGATTCAGACCATTGGCTTCAGGATTAACGGTTTGATTGTTTCCCAACCATTTGGCGGAACCCCGAGCGATTCCCATCATACCGAGGGTCACGATAAAGGGCATCATTCTGAGAAGGGTAATCACCGAACCGTTAATCAAACCGATGAGAGCGCCAGTGAGCACCGTGAGAAAAAACACCAGAACGGGAGGAACCGACTGGACCAACAAACTGGCCGCGACAACACTGGTGAGTGCCACCACCGAGCCCGCGCTCAAATCAATTCCGCCCCCCACGATCACCAGGGTCATGCCCAAGGCACCAATCGCGACGATGACTGTTTGGGTGAGAATGAGTTTAGCATTTCCACCGGTAAAAAAGATCGGCCTCAACTCCTCGCTCAGAGCGAAGAGGCCGGTAACCAGAGCCAGTCCGAACAACGGACCGAGGGTATTTGCCCATCGCCAAAGGACGGACCGCCTGGTTCTTGAATGCTTGTCTGTCACGTCTCCTGTGTTCTGTCTAATGATTTTCTTCCTGTCCGACGGCAACGGCAAGGATGTCCGGCTCATTCCACTCCGAAACGGGCCGCGCTTCCTGCAAGACGCCACGGCACATGACCCCGATCGTATCACAGACCCCCAATAACTCAGGCAGGTAGGAACTCACAAAAAGAATTGCTTTCCCTTCAGCAGCCAGTTCACCGATCAGCCGATAAACCTGCGCCTTGCTCCCGACATCAATCCCTCGGGTCGGTTCATCGAATAACAAGACGCTCGCGTCATGATGGAGGAGCCGGCCGATGGCCACCTTCTGCTGATTGCCTCCTGAGAGTTCCCCAATTAACTGACCCGGCCCTGCCGTTCGAACACCCAGCTTCTCGATCCACTCTTGAGTCACGGCCACTTGCCGGGAGCGGGAAATGAAGCCCCCTCGCGAGAAGGGCTCAAAACGGGTGAGCGTTAGATTGTCGGCTATACTTTGATTCAACAAAAGCCCCTCCTCTTTGCGATTCTCACTGAGGAGGCCCACCCCTTGCCGGAGACGTTCCCGAGGCGTCGTTCGCGTCCGCACCTCTTGACCCACTTCAATCACGCCCCCACGAACCGCATCCAGCCCAAAGCAGGTCCTCAAGGTCTCCGTCCTACCCGCTCCCACTAAGCCGGCAATTCCGTAAATCTCACCTCGCCGCAAGGTGAGCGAGACCGACTTCGGTTTGTTCCGGCCGCGAAGATCCCGACAAGACAAAACCGGCTCTCCCAGAGCGTGTTCGATTCGCGGATAGATGGCCTTCATTTCCCGCCCCACCATGAGCCGAATGATCTGGTCCAACGACGCGGAAGCCAGTTCACCACTTCCCACCGAGGCACCGTCCCGAAGTACAGTATAGCGATCACAGACGCGCTGACACTCTTCCAGGAAGTGACTGATGTAGATGACGCTCACCCCCTGCGCCTTTAGCCGTTCGATCACCAGAAACAGCCGCTCCACATCCACCTGGGTCAAGCTGCTGGTCGGTTCATCCATGATGAGCACCCGAGGCTGCCGAATCAGAGCTCGCGCGATCTCGACGAGTTGCTGCTCGGCGATCCCAAGCTGATACACGGGGGTGCTCAGGCCGACCTCGGCGTGCTCCAGTTGGTCCAAGGCTGCCCTCGCCCTGGACCGGAGTTTCTGGATTTGAATGACACCCCAACGCCGAGGCTCCTCACCGAGCATGATATTCTCTTCGACCGTGAGATCAGGCACCAGATTGAGCTCCTGGTAGATCATGGCGATCCCCGAATCCCGAGCATGAAGGGGACCCCGAGGCACAAAGGGCTCCCCGTCCAATTCAATCGTTCCCTCATCCGCCCGGTAGGCACCACTCAAGATTTTCATGAGCGTGCTTTTTCCCGCCCCATTCTCTCCGATGAGGGTATGAACTTCGCCGGGAGCGACCTCAAGCGTCACGCCGCGAAGTGCTTGGGTGGCACCAAAGGACTTCGCAACTCGCGCCATCCGCAAGCGGGGGACTGAAGGATCTGTTGCCACTCCTGAATCGGATAAGCTCGACAGCACCATGGCAAGCGCCGGAACGGATTCCTATTTAAGGTATTGATCAAACGGGGGATGAAGGAGGGCCTGCACCTCAGGATTCCCCCGATTCTCCGGCGTCACCATCACCACCCCCGTGTCAATTCGACGGGATACCGTTTCACCACCCAACCGCTTCATCATCGTCATCACGCCCTCATAACCCATCCTCAGGGGATCCTGAACGACGAGTCCTTGAACATCCCCGTTCTCCATGTCCTTGATCGATTGCGAGCCGGCATCAAATCCAACCATCTTCACCTCGCCACTCCCTCGCCCGATCTCGCGAAGGGCTTTGGTCATTCCAATGGTCGAGTTCTCATTCACGCAGAAAATTCCATTCACTTCTTTTCCGAACCGATTGAGGAGGTTCTGGGAAGCTTGATAGGCGGTTTCACGAGTCGGCCCGGCATACTGGTCCGAAGAGATGAGCTTGATCTCCGGGAAGGTTTTGAGAGCCTCGAGAAAGCCGGCTTCCCGTTTTTCAGTGCTGGCGGAACCCACCGCGTAACGGAGCAGCATGACGTTTCCCTTTTCTCCCAGCAGCTTCCCCATGAATTCCCCTGCCATTTGGCCTCCCTTGAAGTTGTCAGTGGCCACGAAACTCGCATAGGCCTCTGATTCCAAGCCGGAGTCAATGACCACGACAGGAATCCCTGCCTTCTGTGCGGTCTCTACCGGCCGGACTAGGGCCTTTGAGTCAAGCGGGGCCAAAACGATTCCGTCCACTCGACGCGTCGTGAAGTTTTCGACCACTTGGATTTGCTGGTCCCGGTCATCTTCCTTCAGCGGTCCCTTCCAGATGATCTCCACCTTCGTTCCCTGACCATTGAGCTCCTGCTCCGCCTTCCGAGCACCCGCTTCGATCGACCGCCAAAACTCATGAGTTGTTCCCTTGGGGATGACGGCAATCTGGACTGCCTCGGAGGTCCCGGCATTCCCAGACGCAGAATCGGTCGAACCTCCACAGCCGGCGAGCACCATCATGAGCAGGGTGGAAAGAGCCGTAAAGACTGACGTTTTCATGCCCCGAAACATAGGACCCGGGCATTTCAAGTCCAATCTTTTTGTTCGCCTCGTCCCCGTCGCTCAACCAGGTCACTCTCAGGTCCGTGATCTCTGCCCCTGGATCAGGCGCGGATCAGTTTGGCAAAGAAGGCTCCATCGACCCCATCGCGGTGGGGCATCAAGGCTCCGGATTCCACGCAAACAAACCCCGGAGTCTCTTTGACAAAGGCGTCGATCAGATCCTGGTTCTCTTCAGGCTCTATACTACAGGTGCTGTAGACCAACCGGCCGCCCGGACCCAACACTTGCGCCGCCTGGCGAAGCAGACGCCCCTGGAGATCCGTCAATCGGCTCAATTCCTTCGCCGACAAGCGCCAACGCAAATCACACCGACGACGCAGAACCCCGGTATTGGAACAAGGCACGTCGACCAAAACCCGATCGAATAAGCCGAGCGATCCCAGGTCGGGCTCGGTCCCGTCTCGCAGCTCAAAGGTCGTATTCTCAACTCCCAAGCGACGACAATTCTCTTCAACCAATTGGAGTCGGTTGGGAACAATATCGCAGGCAACAATCTCACCGGTGTTATTCATGCGCTCGGCCATGTAGGCAGTCTTGCCCCCCGGGGCGGCGCAAAGATCCAACACCCGATTCCCTTGCTGCGGATCCAGCAACTCGACACTTTTCAACGTGCTCGGATCTTGGACATAAAACCCACCACGGCGAAAGAGCGCCGAGGAAGCCATCCCCGCTCCCGAAGGAAGGCGAAACACGGTGGCTCCTGACTTCCATGGTAACACCACCGGTTCAAACGTGAGGCCCTCCTCAAAGCCCCACTGAAGCAACTCCGACCCGGTGAGTTGAAGCCGATTAACCCTCACGAAAATCTCAGGCTTGAGACTCTGCCACTCGAGGAGAGAGCGGAGCTCCCCTTCTTTAAAACGAGCCCGCCACCGCCGGTACAACCACCCCGGACACGAGTAGCCAATCGCAGGTCGTTCCCGTTTCAACCTCTCGATGGCAGCCTTCAGTTCGCACCTTTTTCCAACAATTCGCCGCAGCACGGCATTGACAAAACGCCCTTGTGATTGACTCGCCCGGCGCTTGGCCAAGTCCACCATTTCATTCACCGCCGCGTAATCGGGAACTCTTTGCAAGAACAAGACCTGGTAGATGCCGATCCGAAGCACGTCTTGGATGCTCGACACCGGCCGTTGCCGACAGAAGTCTTTGAGGAGAAAATCCAGCAAGCGCCGCTGCCGAAACACCCCCATAACAAGCTCCTGAACAAAGCGACGATCCCGAACGGCCAACAAGGGATTGCTCAGAGCGTCTCCCAGGATTCGATCCAAGATCTCACCTGATTGAGCCGCTTGTCGCATCACTCTCAGGGCAATTTCTCTTGGTTTTTCACCGGCCACGCTCTATTAATTCTCGTTCAACGACTGTGCCACGGCAAGACACGAGTAGTTCAGATATGAGAGAAGAGTTCGAGAAATTAGCTGCAGCCGGGAAGATTCAGACCAAACAGATTGATTCCCTGGTCAAGCTTACTGAATGCGGATATTGCACGCACAAAAGCTGGGGATTTGGAAAAATCACGACCGTCGATACCGTTTTCTCGCGATTCCTCATCGATTTTGATGACAAGGAAGGTCATTCGATGGATTTGGGTTTTGGAGCGAACACCCTTAAACCCATCGCCTCAGATCACATTCTCGTCCGGAAGACCAAAGACCTCCAAGGCCTCCGCCAGATGGCCGCCCTCAATCATATCGACTTGGTCAAGCTTGTCTTGCAAAGCTTTGACGGCGCGGCGACAGCAACCCAAATCCAGGAGGTTCTCGTTCCTGACGTCATCGCCGACGATTGGCGCAAATGGTGGGACGGAGTCCGCAAAGAGCTCAAAAAAGACGGTCACTTTCGAGTCCCCATCAAAAAGAGCGAGCCGATCTTATATAACGCCGAAGCCGTCTCGCTAGAAGAAAGACTGCTGGGTGATTTCAAAGTGGCTCGCGGCCTTAAGGCCCGTATCACGGTTGCCAACGAAATGATCCGGAGCCATGAGGATCTTGCCAATAAGGCGACGACCTTTCAGGAAACAGCGACCCTCCTGAATGAGGAAATCGCAAAACACCAAAAGAACCAACCGGCGCTCACCCTGGAGGGCATTTTCGCCCGCGACGACCTTCGGCAACTGGGTGGCTTCGCAGAAGCCGAGGGTGAGGTCAAATCGGAGGTGATCTGGCAACAAAACGAAAACGTCGCTGAGATGATCGAGCAGTTGCCCGCGGCGCGGCACAAGCGGGCCTTACAATCCTATCAGTCGGCATTTCCAGACACCTGGACGGACTCGGTCCGTGAGATTCTGAATTTAGTGGGAGCACGACTCGCCGGGGAATCCGCCAACCTGCTGATCGATGCGGATCATCTCGACCTCTTGAAGGAAACCCTGGCTCGGCTCATCAATCAGCACCAGGCCAGCACCGAACTGTTGCTCTGGCTCGCCAAATCCCGATCGGATTCATTCGCTGACATTCTCGGCCCCGAGGTCTTCAGAGCGATGATAACGGCGATGGAGCGGGACCAGTTTAACGAGAAAAAATCAAGTCGCCTGAATGACTTCATCATGAGTGATAAGAGCCTCCTGGTGGAACTGATCGAAACCGCTGACCTGGAAGTCGTCAAGGATCTCACTCGCACCCTTCAACTGGCCTCGTGTTTCGATGATATGGACAAGCGCTCCCTGCTCGCTCGGATCGTGAAAGCCTACCCCGGGGTTCAGAGTTTGATCTCCGGGGATACCGACACCCAAGAGAAGGGACTGGTGGTCTCCTGGACAAGCCTCGAACGACGCCGCAACGAGTACGACCAGCTCGTTCGGAAGAAAATTCCGGCTAACTCCAAAGAAATCGCCATCGCCCGAAGTTACGGTGACTTGCGAGAAAACCACGAGTATAAGGCGGCCAAGGAAATGCAGAAACTCTTGATGACCCGGAAGGCTGAACTCGAGTCCGAACTGGCAATGGCGAGAGGCACGGATTTCTCAGAGGCGTCACTAGACGCCGTTTCCATCGGAACGGTGGTCAATGTCACCGATCAAAGTCAGAATCTTTCGGAAGACTTCACCATTCTCGGGGCTTGGGATTCCGATCCCGACAAAGGCTACATCAGCTACCTCTCTCCCCTGGCTCAAGAACTCCTTGGGCATAAGACGGGTGAAGCAATCACCCTTGAGCAGCACGGAGGAAAGAAGTATACTATCAACCAAATTGATCGAATTCCACCCAGCTTGTCGGCCTCCCTTTCTGGTGATCACACCGAGATTCCTGAGGAAGTTCCTTTGGACTCCGAGGTGTCTCAGGGAAGTGGAAACCCGTCGGTCGAAACCGGTCAAAACAAGACTCAGGATCAGGAGGAAACACTGGGAGCGCGGGAGGCGGTTGAATCCCCCCTCGTCGAGGGTGCGCCACCTGAAGTGGCGTCCCAAGAAGAGACCAATTAACCCCCCACCGGAGCGCTGTGATGAGCGTTTTCCCTCTCATCCCTAAGTTCATCTCCCGGAAGCGAACCTATCACGACGGCAATGTCGGCAGCGTCCTCTTCCCATCTCGACCATTCCCGGAATTCGACGGCTGCCTTTATCCGGTTTCGGCCCACTGAATCCCATCTCAGAATTGCCGGCTTAAGCCTCCTCGACCGTCAACTGGTCGCGCTTTATCGTGGTGGGTGTACTTCGATTACCATTGTCGCTCAAGAGTCTGTCCAGATCCCTGAACGGGCAAGAGCCATTGGAATTCCTATCCGGATGGCGCCCACCTTGACAGTCTCCGAAGGGCGTTGCCTCGTCGTGGATGGTTCGGTCTTCCTTGAAACCCACGATGTGATCGCGCTTCGACAAGGGGCATCGAACCTCCTTGATGACCAAGGTCATTGGCTAGATGCCAAATCCATTGAAAACCGCAGCGAGTTCCAATCAACTGACATTCAACCATCCCACCCAAAACGTCCCCGCTCACAAAACACTACCCGGGCACGAGAGATGCGTTCACAAGAGGCGGCGACGCGGTTGGAAAAGGAACTCCTAAGTTCGACCTTGAGCCAGGGGGACGGGATCGTAGATCGCGTCTTCAACCGACCGCTCAGTCGACAACTGACCCAACGGCTATGGAACAAGGGAACATCCCCCAATCTGGTATCGATCGTTTCCATCGCAATCGGACTCATTTCTGCGTTCTTCCTTTCCACGTCCCGTTTAGAACTGGGCATTCTCGGAGCGCTCCTCTTTCAGCTCTCTGCCATCATTGACTGCACCGACGGCGACCTCGCCCGCCTCCAATTCAAGGAGTCGCAGTTGGGGAAGTGGCTTGATCTGGTTGGGGATCAAGTCGTTCATATCGCCGTATTTGTTGGCATTGGGCTCGGTTTGCTGAGCGAAGATCGTTCCTTGGCAATCTCCTTACTCACCGGGAGTGCGGTGTTGGGGGCCGTTCTTGCTTTTGCCTCGGTTCTTTGGGCCCATCGACGCACCCATAAGAATGCTCGGCTCGATCAGTTCATACAACGCACCGCTAATCGCGACTTTAGCGTCATCGTCTTGGTCTTGGCCTGCCTTGATCGCCTGATCGTCTTTGCCTGGTTGGTGGGGATCGGAATCCATGTCTACTGGATTTGCATCGTGTTTCTGGGCCTCAGACCCCATCCCCCTGCCTCATCAACCCCATCCCAATGCGCAACCTAGTCCGAGTGGTCCTCTGCCTGATGGGGCTGGGATTGATGGTAGGGCTTGTCCTCAGTGCCGGGCCGGCAAGCGTGTGGAACACAGTGGTGGCCCTTGGCCTGTGGGCTCCCCTCGCCTTGATCCCATACGCCTTCGTCTACCTGTTCGATTCCTTGGGATGGCGTTCAACCTTTCCGACAACGATTCAGAGCCGGCTTGGCTTCTGGCAGTTCGCCCGCAGTCGATGGGCAGGTGAAGCGACAAACTACATTCTGCCCACCGCTTATCTTGGAGGCGAGGCCCTGAAGATCGTCCTCCTTCAGCAAAAGGGAGTCTTGGCAGCCACCAGCGCCACCAGCGCCGTCACCTCCAAAACCTGCCAGACGATTGCCCAGGTGATCTTCCTCGCGCTTGGTGCATCGACCGCTTCGGTACTGCTTCCTCCGGAGTCACCCATGAGGTTAGGAATGATCGGAGTTACCGGCCTCGCAGTGCTCGCACTCGGGGGCCTGTTCCTCATCCAGCGACAGGGGTTTTATCGTTGCTTTGCCGCTGTTGCCCGTCGACTTCATCTCGCTCAGGCCTTTCTGACTCGTCACCATGAAACCCTCAATCGCATTGATCGACAGATCCTAGGCTTCTACCGGCATTCCCCTCGCCGGCTCTCCCTCTGTGTCTTGTTCTACTTGCTCGGTTGGATGGCCGACACCTTAGAGATTTGGCTTGTCTCTCATTTAATCGACTCCCCAATCAGTTGGAGCCAGGCACTCGCCATTGAGTCCTTCGTTGGAGTCGCCAAGATCCTGGGAATGTTCGTTCCCGGCTCGCTCGGGATTCAGGAGACAGGCGTGGTTGGGCTTTGCCACCTCTTTGGTCTCCCAATCGTCTTCGGAACCGCTTATGCTCTTCTCCGTCGTCTCCGGGAAGTGGCTTACGCGACTGTGGGTTGGATTCTTTTATCCCTCGAGTTCCCTGACTGGAAGCGTCTTCAACAAACGATTTCCCGAGCGCCCACGGAAGAAGCAAACGCTTGATCCCATCACCCCGCTAACCCGGAGTCATCGATCGGATTCGCTCAACCCCTGAAACGAGAATCTCAACCGCAGCGATGATTTCCTCCCGGGTCGTATGGGGTGCCACGCCCAGGCTAATGGTGTGTAGTGCTTCCTCGTGACTGAACCCAGCTGCCCGCATCACATAGTCGGACTCAGGGCCACGGCTAAGACATCCCCCGCCCGTCGAAATCGCAAGGCCCCGTAAATCGGCGAAGAGTACGAGCCCTTCGGCCTCGACACCGGGAATCATCACACTCAAGTGATGGCAAAGACGCTTGCTCCCTAGCTCGGGCCCATTGAGCTGAATCGGGGCGATGCGCTCCTTCATTAGATTCAAGAGCCTATCCCGGGCGCTCGAGGAGCGTTGGATTCTCGAGACTTGTTCGCTGACGAGGATTTCCGCCGCATGTCCAGCAGCCAGAATACCCACCAGATTCTCTCGACCCGGCCTCAACCCGTTTTCTTGATCACCTCCCCAGTACAATGGTTCGAGAACCGTTCGATGGGAGCGATAAAGAACGCCAACCCCCGAAAATCCACCAAACCGTCGTGGCGAGAGGACCAACAAATCGGCTTTCAACGCCTGAACATCCAGCAGCGAACAGCCTTCCGCAAGGGTTCCATCCACCAAGAATGTGATGCCTCGCTGACGGGCCTCTTGACCAATGAGCCCCAATGAATGCACTCCACCCAACTCGGGGTTGGCCATTTGTAATCCAATCAAGATCGTCTCCTCACGCATCAACTCAAAAACCTCATGCTCGTTCAACCGCCCCTCGTGATCGACCCCAATTCGATCGACTACGAATCCTTCTCGTTCCAGCTGTTTGGCGGATTGGAGCAAGGCCGGGTGTTCAATCTCGGAAATGATGACGTGTCTCCCAAAACGACCGTTTGCTCGACAATACCCGAGGAGGCCGAGGCACAGCGCTTCCGCTCCGCTCCCCGTGAAGATCAGTTCGCCCCCGGTTGCCCCATTTGTGATCAATTGGAGGATGCGTTGACGGGCCCATTCAATGGCTTCGCGGACCGTTTTGGATTCGGCGTGAAGTCCAGAAGACGCCGGGAACAGATCACCCAAGGAGGCCGCAATCCGCTCTACGACCTTCGGATGCGGAGGAGGCGCGACATGATGATCAAGATAAATTCGGCCCACCGCGTCACGCTAGGCCGCTGCAGCCCCGAGCGCAATCCTTTCCACCGACCAGGGGAAGTCTTCAAATGAAGGACTCAACCCAAAGGAGAGATCTCTCAATCATAGTCCTCCGCATCCCCCGTTCTCACCGCAGCCTAGTTACTCATGGCACGATTGGTTCGGTATAAATCGGTCACCGACCAGAGGTTCAAGGGATAGAGAACCCCTCGATACTTGATGTAGCGTGAACTCCCATCAGCAAACGTATACACCGACCCTCCCGCCTTGGAGTTCCGCTCGGTCGCGGAGTGCCGGGAACGCTCGATCTGATCCACGTCATTTCCAGCCCCCTCAAGGAAGTCCATGTAGAAATGATTGGAATCCGATTTCTTCTCACCCATCACAATCGTCTGCGAGGGGTTAGTGATCCCGCTTTCCCGCATCGACTCCCCAGAGATCGCGTTCATGCTAAATCGCTTCCCCATCATCATCTCGAAGTAATCATTCCAGCCATTGATAATATAACTTCGGAAGGCTTGGTCGGGTTCGACCTGAACATTGGCGACCGGGGAATTCCCTTGGTTCGAGTTGTTGTTCTTTTTTCGCTTGTCGCTCGAACAACGAAGCAGGGCGATGTCTTGATAGTAGGGCTGCAGTTTGGTCGGCCACCGATTGTTACCCGATCGCGGGGGGTAAAGCCCGTTTTGGTCGTCCCCGTACATCACATGGGCCAAACCGAGTTGCCGAGTGTTATTCAAACAACGAGTTCGCTTGGCGGTCTCCTTTGCCCGACCCAAAGCAGGGAGCAGCATCCCGGCCAAGATGGCGATGATCGCAATCACCACCAACAACTCGATCAATGTAAAAGCCCGTTGCCCCAACCTAACACAATACACCAGCGGATTCATGATTGCCTTCCAAACCAGGGATTCTCATGGAGCGTAGGCCATTTCCGTAGCCGAGACAAGCTGCATCTACACCCTGCGAAGGTCAGCAAAGCCCACCTGAGGCGAGAAGCCAATCCCTCACGAAAAGGGCCCTGCCCTCCCCGCAACCACTTTCCAGAATCCTCAGACTACATGGGCACGAGTTTGAAGACCTTGCCTTTCCGTTGACTCAACCCGTTGAGCCCGTTAGTCAGCAAATACAACTCACCCTCAGAATCTTCCCCGAAGGCCGTGACATACCCCTGGATTTTTCCCCCTTGGGCCCCTTTGAGCGACAAACCGTGCATGGTCCAGGATTCCCCTTCCTCCGCCATCTCAGCATAATAGACCGCTCCCATCGGAAGCGCCCAATTCACGGTCCAATCGGCAAAGACGTAATGCCCCCTGAGGGCGGGAATCGCCTGCCCCCGATACACATATCCCCCGGTGATGCTAATCCCCTTCGCCTCGGGGTCATTCCGAAACCCATTAGCGTTCTTATACTCCAACACGGGTCCGATGAAGGCCCGCCCGGAGCGGTCCTCTTCAGCACATTGATCAGGCGAAACCTTGGGGTTCTTGGGATCAAAACAGTGATGTCCCTCGCGGACATTCCAACCATAGTTTCCCCCCTTCACAATCACGTTGACTTCCTCATACAAGGTCTGACCGATATCGGCCGCGATCAGCGAATGATCGCCTCCCCGATCAAACGTAAATCGCCACGGATTCCGCAATCCATGCGCGAAGATCTCGCTCCTGACGTTCTCGCCGGAAAACGGATTATCGGCCGGAATCGTGTAAGGAGCCCCCTGATTCACATCGATTCTCAGGATCTTACCCAACAAATTCGAAAGATCCTGGCTGTTGCCCATCTCTGAATGGCCCCGACCCACCCCGTTGGCGTTTCCGCCATCTCCACTGGCAATGTACAAGTAGCCGTCGGGCCCGAAAGCAATACAGCCTCCATCATGGTTGAAGTATGGCTCATCGAATTCCAAAAGGACTCGTTCCGATCCCATATTCACTCGCTGAGGATCATCCTTGAGGACGGAGAATTCGGAGATTCGGGAACTATGATCCCAGTCATCGGGCGCTGAAGCTCGCAGAGGGGCACTGTAGTAGACATAAACCTTTCCGTTGTCTTGAAACGAAGGATGAAGCGCCAATCCCAGGAGTCCACGCTCATCAAACCCTTGGTTTAGCTTGGCCATCCGGTCGATCAAGGCAAGGAAAGGCTGCCCCTTCACCACGCCCGATTTGGAAACAACCGAAACAATCCCCACCTGATCGGCAACGAGAAGACTCCCCTCCCCGTCAGGGAATGGGACCAACGCGATGGGCGAGGTGAAGCCCTCCGCAAACCCTCTCAACCCGACGCTGGGTTCCTCGGCTGCATTCATGACAGCCTTTTGATTCGCAAAGAAGAGAAGGAGGAGCGCCCCGAGGGCGGTTGATATCCTGATGTGCTTTTTCATGACCTGAAGTTCTATTCTTACCAATCTTAGATTTCCCGCCTCCAGGGTGACAAGTCACCATTCGAGAATTCCGTCGCCCCCAGGAAATGACGACCTCCCCTGCATCAGGATTCCGTTACCCGTCGAAGCTGCCACAGCGTCCCTTCGGCGACACTCCACTGGTATTTTCTTCGATGCTCACGGATGAGGAACGGCATCTCAATCCGTTTCCGTTTCTCAAAGGCCTGCCCCATCACATCATCCAGCGCCCGTGAAGTCGTGTACGCTCCGTCATCGAAAACACGCCCCCCCAGCCAAAGGTCCTCCGGTGTATGTTCCGTCAGCCACGTATAGGGAGAGGTCAAGATCACAAACCCCCCTGGTCGGATCAAATCGGGCAGGGCCCCGAGGCACTTCCGGGGATCCACCAATCGGTCAATCAAGTTTGCCATCAATACGACATCAAAGGTGCCCAAGCCCTCCCGAAGGAACATCGCATCCCCTTGCTCGAAGACGACTCGGTTTCGATCGATTGCAGGATCGATCCTTGCTTCCCCTTCCTCCATGATCTCCCCGTGGTCACGGTAGCGATATCGGAGCCATCCCTCGTCACGAAGTCGTTTGGCGCACTGGACAAATCGATCGGAGTAATCAATTCCCACCACCTCTCCACACCACCGCGCCAGTTCGAAAGAAGACCGGCCAACGGCACACCCCAAGTCCAATGCCCGCATTTCAGACGAAAGGCCGATGTCATCGGCAAACTCGGTCACGCAGCGGCTGGGATAATCCAAGCCCCCGACGGGCCCTTGTGCGAAGGGCAAGACCTCATCCGGTTTCCCGTAATGAAACAGGAGATACTCGCTGACTGCTCGGTCCGACTCGTAATAGGCGCTCATACCGACCCCTGAGGAAGCCTTCTGAAGGCTCGAACTCAGTCTTAGGACTCCAGAACCCCGGTGAGGTAGGCGGTCGGTTCGAATCGTTCCAAGACTGACGTGACCCCACCGTCTCGGGTCATGCGGACCTGAACCACCTCAATTTCGGGCGTTTTCGTCGGAGAAAACAGGATGTCGTCGTGGGTTGCATTTTTGGCTTCCGCAAAACGATCCGGGGTCAAGTCCCCCCCTAGATGATCGCTTCGGCCGGTCGCCACGTGCATCGTTCCCAATATTTTTTCGTCCTGGATATCTCGCCCAGAGACGGGAAGCATTTGCGTGCCGAAACCCAATTCGCCCAACTCACCTGTGACAGGGTCCGAACTGATCTTTTCGTTGTGGGCGACAATCGTCGCCTCGTCCCCACTAATCAGCGAGGCGCCCGTGATTCTCCCCCCCACGACGCTCATCAAACCCAGCGTTCCATCCGAATACTTCATTGGAAACTCACCCTCAGCCCCAGTCGGCACAAAATACACCTCGCCCGCCGGTAAGTTGGCGACATCGGGTTCCGGACCCCGACAGAGTCCATGACTCTTCTGCGCTTCCTGACGCCCGCACTCGATCCGCAACGTATACGACCCCTCTCCCACGGAAAAGTCCACCTCGAACGCGTCGGCTTGAGTGAGAGCCAATCGAAGATTCTCAGCTTGCCGACTCACCTCGTCATAATCAACCGCCAGTCCCGAGGACAGGATCACCTCGTTCAACCCATGCAAGGTCGCCCCCCTAAACCCGAATCGCTTCGCAAAGGCCGTGAGTGGCGCCGTAGCCGAAAAGGTCGAAATGCAGAGAATGATGTCATAGCAGGGATAGAGGTCGGTCTGCATTTGGATTTCGTTCCCGGAAACGTCGTAGGCGGCCTCTGGCAAATCGAGATTGCTTCCCCCCGTGACCTGATAAGCGAAAAGATCCCCTCCTTTCCACCCCAATTCCTCGAGCGCCCCGTTTTTCAACCCCTTAAAAAACACGTCATGGGCATGGCGTTGGATCGTCAGCGAGGGGTCCGATAGAAAACCGCAATCCCTGACCCCTCGGGGATCTTCCAGGTCAATCAGGATCGCGACTCGTTCACCTTCTTTCGGACCGAAAACGGTTCGAAGGAGGCGGACCAAATTAAAAGGCGGAAACGTCTGAGTTTGAGAAACCATGAGCAAATTATCCTTTCCAACGTTTGAAAAGACACACCGGAACTTAACGGTCAATGACTCAATTGCAACCCAAGCATCCCATTTCGTCATTTTTGGCAAGCCCTTCGACCGGGGACGCGCTCACCGCTTGGGTGGGGTGAAGTAGCCTTGCTGCTTTTCTGAAATCGGCATCCCCAGACGCGCCATCACCTTGAGCATGTCCTCCCAAATCTGTCGTTTGATGGGAAGCGATTGATTTCGCAGCACATAGGATGGATGGTAGGTCGGCATCACGGGAATGCCTTTCAGCTCTCTAAATTCTCCCCGATATCGAGTGATCGCAACCGAGGAAACCCCCATCAATCCCTCAACGGCCGTCGCACCCAACGCCACCAAAACCCGCGGCTGAATGATTCGAATCTGCTCCATCAGAAACGGTCGGCAAGTGACCATCTCCTGAGGCGTGGGTTTCCGGTTCCCATAGCGACGACCCGGCGTGTCGGGCCGGCACTTGAGGACATTGCCTATATAGACCTGCTCGCGGGAAAGGCCCATCGTCTCAATGATCCGGGTGAGGAGTTGCCCCGCCTTCCCTACAAACGGTTCGCCCTGGGCATCTTCATCCATCCCCGGCGCTTCCCCAACAAACATCAACTCCGCATCATGGGTGCCCACGCCAAAGACAACGTTTCGGCGGCTCCGGACCAGGTGGGAACATTTCACGCACGCCATCGCCCGCTCCTGGAGGTGAACGATGGCCTGGGCCTTGGCTTCGCCAGTCAATCGCTCGCCATCGAATTCGGAACTCGCCGGACCGGCCTGGGAACTCGGGAAGGCCCGGCCGACCCCTTCGTGTCTCGGCGGACTCTGTGAACCCCGAGGAGCCGAGCGAACCAGCGGTCGCATCAGCTCGCCAACGACCGCCTGGTCCACCGGTAGCGTCAGGACCCCCTCCGCCTTCAATGACTCGACATGGCGAATCGTCGCCTCGAGCAACTGTTCAAATTCTGGCACCAATGATTCCTTCTCCTTACAACCTGCTCCTCCAACCCGATGCCCACCCGGACCCTTCCGCGGTCCATTCAACTCGCTTTCGCAAAAAATAACACGAAGAAAGCCTCTCCACCCGTTTCCAGGGCATCCCTCCGACGACGCCCCTCGGCATATGATCCAGGAACGCCACACAAGATTAGATTGCTCAAACCTTCCAATGACTGTTTGATCGGACCACGGTCATTATGACTCATCGCAGAGGCACCGGAGAAAACGGCAGGATTGGACTAATCAAGTGCAGTCATTGTAACCCACTCGATCGGTTCATCCGTCTCTTTGAAAATATGAATCATCGGGAGAATGCCTGAGCCCCCTACCAATCCGATCGGAGGCAGGAACGCCGCAGGATGACCGACTCGTCCCCAGGACCGCGAATCGACCCCGAAGAGGCCGCCCTGATTCAGAGAGTGAAGGAGGGGGACATTCCGTGTTTCGAGAGCCTTATCGAGAATTATCAGGCGAGAGTGTTCGCCACGGCACGCAAATACGCCCGTCGGGAAAGCGAAATTGAGGATATCGTACAGGAAGTCTTCATCAAGGCCTTCCAGAAACTCCACACGTTTCGCGCGGAGGCACCGTTCGAACATTGGCTGATGCGCATGGCGGTCAGAACCTGCTACGATTTCCTCCGATCCCACCAAAAGAACCGAGAATCACATTTCTCGGAGATCACCGATGAGGAATCGACCTTCCTCGAGCGTTACGTGAGCGATCCCACCCCTTCGGCCGACGATGCCAATGCTGCCAAAGCGCTGATCCACCGAGTACTGGCTCAACTCACCCCTCCGGCACGAATGGTCATTACCCTGCAGGAAATCGAGGGAAAATCAGTCAAAGAGATCGCCGCGCTGACCGGATGGTCGATCTCTCTTGTTAAAGTTCGGGCGTTCAGAGCCCGAAAGGAGATGAGAAAACTCCTCGAAAGAATCGACCAAACCCAGTATTTGTAACCCTCCATCGGGTTCGCCCGTCTAGTGGGACACGTTTATGAACGATAAAAGGCTCTACAACGACCTGATCCAGGCGGCTCGATCAATGCCTGAGGACGACCGGGTCCCTTATTCGTTTGCGAAGCGAATCATGGCAACCCTCCCGAGGCAGGTGAAGACAGACCCGATGGCCTTCTGGGCCCGTGGCTTATGGCGTGCCTCGGTCCCCTGCCTGACGCTGATGGTCGCAATGGGCACTTGGAGCCTCGTTCAAGGTCAAAACACATCCACCATCGATCCACTGGCGGCCGATCTGGAATTGACCATGCTTCAACCATTCGACGAATTGACGGTCGAGGAACTTTGGTGAACGCCTGGAAAGTCATCCTTGCCACTCTGGTGATCTATGCTGCCGGCGTCGTCACAGGGAGTTTTGCGACTGGACTGAAGACCAGACTCCAACACGATCAAAAATCTGAACACGTGGGACGCCCGCGACCTCCGATGATGAAGGATCTGGTGCGCCGGATGGAAGCCCGCCTCGACCTGACCCCAGATCAAAAGATTCTCGTCCATGAGATCGTCGAGGCAAGCCAGACGCGCATGCGAACGCTCATGGATGAGATGCGGCCCAAGTTAGAGTCCGAATCCCAATCAATGCGTCAGGAAATCGAGGCCATTTTATCCGAAACACAAATGGCAACCTTCGGCCGCGTGTTCGAGCGCCGTGGAAGGCGAGGTCCTGGAATGCGAGGGGGCGGCAGGGGCCCAGGCGGAGGCATGAGGGGAGAAGGTCGCCATGAAGGCGGCCGCCGAGGGGGTCCAAATCGTGGCGAGGACCCCGCCAACAACCAACCTCAGCGACCGGGGCTTGAATCGGCTCCCGAAATCACGGAGGGTGAGCCCGAGGCCACTGACGAATAACCCCGGCACCGCTCACAACCATTCCGGATTCCCGAACCTTCACTTCATTACCAAAGTGAATTCCAACCGCTGGCCTTCGGGTTCCGATTCGACTGAGGCGTTGATTGCGAACCTTCCGACGAGCCACCTCCTCAACACCGAATCTCGAGTTGGGGACCGCACCCGGCTTGTCAGTGGATTTCCCGATGGCTCCGCTAAGCCCATTGTCGCAGCCCCTCAGGATCCTGATGCCCGCTTCAGCTTACCGAACCTCATACCAAGGATCACTCGGCGTCATCAGACGACATTGACTTGACGATCGACTCGAGTTCGCTTGAGATCACTATCATGTGCTCCTCTCGACGCAGGATGGTTCGGTTGGTTGATTGGACGACGTTTGTCTTGGTCTTCGCGCACTCTCTTTGCGATGCCATTGGCGCGACCGGAGAGTTGACCCTTCGAGTGGTGGACAACAAGGGACAGCCTCAAGCCTTCCGTGCCTGGGTGGACCAAGACAACCAGCGGCTTCCCCCACCATCCCTTCCTGAAACCGTCACCCCCTATCCTCGCGACAAAAGTTTCAGCTGCGACGGCGAATTCACCCTCAAGGCTCCTGAAGGAGCCGTCATCGTCCATCTTGAAAAAGGGAAGGCCTGGCTTCCTCAGGACCTAAGACTCTCGATTGTGGGTGACCAAAAAACCGAAAAGATCGTCGTGCTCAAGCGATGGATTAATCTGCGAGAACGGGGCTACCTCAGTGCCGATCTTCATATTCATTTTGGCAACAACAACCCTCGAATTCTGGCTCAACTTGCGGCGGCGGATGACCTTGACTTGATCCCCGCCTTCAGCGTCTGGCTCCGCGGAACGGAATCCGAATGGAATCGCACCTGGCCCCAGTGGAAGTCCGGCGCTTCCTACCAGACAGCGGAAGGTGCCTTTGTCAGTCGAAATAATCTGGAGATCGAACGGATCTTTTCCAGTGCCCCTCCCGGGGGTTCTGTGGGTGCCTCCTTTCTCTACAATCTCCGCCTTCCTGTCTCTGTCTCCCGGTTCGATACCCGCTATCCCACCGATACGGACCTCTGCCTCCTCGCCCGAGCGATTTCGCCGGAAGTCGTCATCGACACTGATAAACCCTCTTGGGCAGAAACTGCGGTCGGGGCCATCCTGGGCGTCTATGATACCGTCCAAGTCTGTCACAACCACTACCATCGAGCCCAGACGATTCCCGGGGGATGGGGAATGATTGGACCACTCAGCGAGACCGAACGCTCTCTTCGAGCGCCGAACGAACTGTTCCGCCGAACCAATGCACATTACTACGCCTTTCTCAACTGCGGCATTCGACTTGGCGTTTCAGGCGGCTCAGCGATTGGCGTCATGCCCGTACCGGCCGGATACAATCGGGTCTACGCCCGTGTCGATCGACCGTTCACGGCTCAGAAATTCTGGCAAGCCCTTCGGAAAGGACGATCATTCGCCACTTCTGGTCCCATGCTTTTCTTGGAGATCGCGGGCCATCGACCTGGTGACACGCTCCCCTACCAATCGGGAGCTCAGGAATCCATTCCCATCAGCGTGGAACTGCAATCCATCGAACCCATCCATTCGATCGAGATCGTGCATCATGGCAAGGTCATTCGCCAACTGAGTCTCAAATCACTTTCCGCAAATCCCGTGTTGAAATCGGAGTTCACCTTTCACCATGTCCCGACCCGAAGCGGGTGGTATGCCGCACGGGCCATTTACGAATCCCCCCCCGGTCAGCTTCGACAGGCGCACACCAGCCCGGTCTACATCAGCGTCGATCGCAAGCCTACTGCGTCCAAGACAGATGCCTCGTATCTCGTCCGCTGGATCGACCAACTCACGACGCTTGCTCAGCAGCCGGAACGGTTTCAATCCCCATCGGACAGAGACGAGGTCTTGGCAACCTACCGGCGCGCCCGAGCCGCCTACCAACGGATTGCCGATCAGGCCGGTATGGTTTGGGGTGACTAACGCCGCAACGCGCGCCCCGGTTTTTTCTCGGTGGGCACGCGATCACGGATGACGAATTGTCCGTTCACCAGGACGTGGACCATCCCGACCCCATATTGAAAGGGGTCGGTGTAGGTGGCGCGATCCATGACCTCGTCCTCATCAAAAACAACCAGATCGGCATACCATCCTTCCTTAATCAGCCCTCGCCGAGAAAGCCCCACCTTAATGGCATTCAGCGACGTCATCTTCCGAACTGCGTCTTCCAGGGTCAGGAGCCCCCGCTCACGAACATAATGCCCTAGAACCCTCGGGAAGGTCCCGAAGTTCCGTGGATGCGGGTTCCCCCTCCTCAGGATCCCCGAAACCGCATAGGCTGCCCCATCCGAGCCAATCGAACACCAGGGCTGCTTCATGGCAAGATTCATGTCCGACTCCGTGTGGTGGGCATACACCGTTCCAACCGACCCATCAAATT
The DNA here is from genome assembly GCA_002348345.1 of Verrucomicrobia bacterium UBA2970. GTDB lineage: Bacteria > Verrucomicrobiota > Verrucomicrobiia > Limisphaerales > AAA164-E04 > UBA2970. Next base: position 1,273 of record DEAY01000073.1, on the reverse strand, counting down.
CGAGCAACAGTTCAAAGAGAAGATCGAGAGAATCGTCCATCTCCGTGCGTCGTCGCGCCCCAATGACCTGATCCATGGTCATCCCCTGGTATCGATTGTTGGCACTGATGAGCATCCGCCGCCAGTCTCCACCGACCGCGGTAAAATGATTATACCATCCTTCGATCCCCTTCCGGATATCCTGCTTCAGACGGTCTCGTAATTCGGGATCACGCAATCGCGCCAACATGGCCGTTCTCCCGCCCTCGTGAGCCCAAGGCGGGATGATACTCGAGAGATTGTTGTTGCCCCGCGTATAGGGATAGACATTGGCCTGCACGTTTACCCCTCGGCGACGTGCCTGCTCGATCAATTCAATGACTTCACTCATTCGCCCCCAAAAGGCTTGATCAGCAATTTTTAGGTGGATGATGTCGACCGGTAAGCGCGCCCGCTCTCCAACCTCAATCGCCTGACGAACCGCTTCAAAGACCCCCTGCCCTTCGTTCCGAATGTGGGTGGAGAAAATGCCTCCACCTGCTCGCACCACCGCGCACAGTTCGACCAGTTGATCGGTCGCTACCAACAAGCCGGGCGGCATCATGAGCTGACAGGAAAGCCCCAGCGCCCCCTGATCCATCGCCTCCCCGAGCAACGACTTCATCGCCGCCAATTGCCCTTCGGTCGGAGAATCAAAGGAATGCCCCATCACCGATTGCCAAACATTTCCTAAACCCACATAGGAGGCCACGTTGACTCCCACCTCCGCCTCATCGATGAGATCAAAATAACGACCCATCGAATCAACGCGCTCCACTCGCCCCTGCACGCTGACCGGCCGAGGCACGAGCTTTCCCTTGAATGGCCCCGCTGATCCCCCTTCGCCGAGGATTTCGGTGGTGACGCCCTGAAACACCTTGCCCAATCCGCGACCGTCCTCGAACAGGATCCAGTCCGAGTGGGAATGAATATCGACAAAACCCGGGGCCACCACCAAGCCTTCGGCATTGACCACCTCTGCGTCCCCCACCTCGGACGGGAGGCAGCGTGAAATGGCGGCGATCCGGTCTCCCCGAAGCGCAATGTCCCCGGTGAACCAGGGGTTTCCCGTGCCATCGACGATTCTCCCCTGCCGGATCACCAAATCGAACACTTTCTCCGGGGGAAGACCATCGGCTTGACAACAACATCCCATGGCGAGGGCCGCCGCCACGAGACGACCGAACCATCGAATCAACCATCGAATCGCCGGAGGGAACGCACCCAACCGATCATTCCGTCGGCACCGAAGGAG
>DEAY01000221.1:10622-10879 GCA_002348345.1 Verrucomicrobia bacterium UBA2970 | reverse complement strand
GCTTGCGGGGGGCGGTGTGAAAGCCGGGAGCATTGTCGGGGCGACCGATGAGCTGGGCGCGGAGGCGGCGGACGTGGTTCATCCGATTCGAGATTTCCACGTCACCATGCTGCACCTTCTTGGGTTGGATGATCATAAACTGACCTACTTCCATTCGGGTCGCTTCAAACAACTCAGCCAATTTGGAGGTCGGGTGATTTCCGAACTTGTGAGCTGACCGGTCTTTGCAGGTCGGGCGCAAGTATGAACGGGCCGTT
>DEAY01000221.1:0-10287 GCA_002348345.1 Verrucomicrobia bacterium UBA2970 | reverse complement strand
GGGCCGTTGAGGGGTGATCAGGGGAATGGATGCTTGGGCGTTTGATCCGATTTTGGTTCGAATCTCCATTCCATTCTCCCAGGCCCCGGGAGCGACTGATCCGGGGCGGGGCGTTCCTTTTGTCTTGAACGGACCTCGGGATCAGTGTTCATGTTCGGGAATGTGGCTTCGTTTGATCCGACTCCATCTTTTGGTCGTCCTTCAGTGGGGAGTGGCTGCGGAACAACCCAACTTGCTCTTCATTATTTCCGACGACTGCACCTACCGTGATATCGGTTGTTATGGAGGGCAGGCCCACACGCCGAATCTCGATCGACTGGCCTTGGAAGGCATGCGGTTCGAACGCTGTTTTCAAGCCGCCCCAATGTGCTCTCCGACTCGTCACAATCTCTATACCGGCCTTTATCCGGTGAAGAGTGGCGCGTATCCGAACCACGCCATGGCGTATCCGGATGTCAAGAGCGTGGTTCATTACCTGAAACCATTAGGCTATCGCGTGGCCCATACCGGAAAGAGGCATTTTAGTCCTCCGGAGGTGTTTCCTTTCGAATCCCTCGGTGGCGGAAAAAATCCAAATATGAAAGCCGTAGACCGGTTGTTCCGGGAATCGGCCGCGTCGGGTCAACCGTTCTCTCTCTTTGCCTGTTCCAATGAGCCCCATCTTCCGTGGACGAAGGGGGATCCCTCGCAATACCAGGCCGCGAGCGTCAAACTTCCGCCCTACATTGTCGATACGCCTGTCGTCCGTGAGCACTTCACCCGATACCTGGCAGAGATCACCTATTTTGATACTCAGGTGGGCGAGATTTTGGCGCTTCTGGAGCGGCATGGCTTGCGCGACAATACCTTGGTGATGGTGGTCTCGGAACAGGGTAATGCGTTTCCTTTTGCCAAATGGACCTGTTACGACAGTGGTCTGCAGTCGGCGATGCTGGTCCGGTGGCCGGGGCGTGTGACCGCAGGGAGTCTGAGCGCCGCCATGGTCGAGTATGTCGATGTGGTACCGACCTTGGTTGAATTGGCCGGCGGCGGTCCCGTTGACGGGCTCGACGGACGAAGTTTTGTGCCGGTCTTGAAGGGGGAATCGAATCGGCATAAGGACTATGTTTTCGGCATCATGACGACTCGTGGGATCAACAACGGGTCGCCGAAGTTTGCCATTCGATCCATTCGTGGTGACCGTTTCAAACTCATCTGGAACCTCCATCACCAAACGACGTTCTCGAATGCCGCAATGACCAAGCCCTACTTTATTTCCATGGAAGAAAAGGCAAATGCGGGGGATGCCGTGGCGGCCCGACTGGTCCACGCCTATCGCCATCGTCCGGAATTCGAGCTGTATGACCTCGCCACAGACCCGCTGGAACGGAACAATCTTGCCAGTCAGCCACGCTATGCATCTGACATGGCGTCGCTCCGGTCAAGATTGGAGGGGTGGATGCGGCGTCAAGGTGATGGAGGTGATGAAACGGAGATGATGGCTTTGGAACGGCAGAGTCGCAACCAGGCCAACAATACCCGTCCGGCGCGCTAGACCATGAGGGCGGAGATGGATTTGAATGCCTACGTTGGTTTTTTCGGGAGTGATCATGTTGCTCGAGATCCTCTGGCGACCCCGCTGAATATGGATCGAATCTCGATCGAGGATGCCTACCTTGTTCAAGAGTTGATCGCCGCCAAGCGGGTGGCAGGGGGTGAGGCGGTCACCGGCTACAAGGTAGGTTGTACGAGCCGGGCCATTCGCGAACAGTTTGGTTTGTCGGAACCGATCTACGCCCGGCTCTTCGCATCGGAAATTCATGATTCCGGGGGGTCTCTCAATTGGGGGGATTATCATCAACCCGCCGTCGAACCGGAGTTCGTGATGGGACTGGGGCGTGATTTGGTTGAGGAAATTGAGGATGAGGATGAGTTACGTGGCGCCGTTGATTTTGTGGCACCCGGGATCGAACTCCATCACTATCACTTTTGGTTCGCGCCTCCGACCATCCAGGAATTGATCGCTTCGAACGGGATCCATGCCGGATTGGTCGTCGGTCCAAGACAACGACCCAAACCTGGCTTGGGATGGAATCGGCTCGAGGTTTCCCTGAGACGGAATGATGTGTGCGAAGCAAGCGGACTGGGCGAAGAGATCATGGGAGGGCCATTGACTTCCCTCCGTTGGCTTGCAAACCGGCGGCTTCGCGAGGGGGTTCCGTTGAAGACGGGTGACATGGTGATCCCCGGGTCTCCGGTTGAGCTGATTCGTGTGGAATCAGGTGATCGGATCGAAGCGCGGCTGGATCAAATCGGAGCCGTCTCAGCTCGGTTTGTTGAGTTGTAAAGGAAAGACTGGACAAGGTTTCGGGCCATTGGCCCGTTCGTTGAGAGCGGATGTGGATTCGATTAGAGCAAGGGGTTGTGAGAAGAAAACGATTTGTGATTTGGATGAAGACCGCCCTGACGCTCGGGAGCGGCTTCATCGTTTTAGTGGCGGGCCCATTGGAGGCAGGGGGCATTTACTTTTCAGACAGAGGCTCCGGGGAGCTCAAGAGATCGGGATTCCACGGCGGGGTGGCGGAAGTCATTCACCTTTCAGGCCAAGTCTCCTCCGCCGGGACCAACGTCCGTGGGATTGCCATTGACTCCGTTGGAGAGGAGATCTTCTGGGCAGACAATGGGGCAGACCGAATCTTGAGGGCAAAGTTTGATGGGACGAAGGCCGAAGTGCTTCACCGGATCGGAGGGCGGTCTTCCTTTCCCGCCGATTTGTTTTGGTCGGGGAAGCGACGTGAACTCCTCTGGTGCGACCGAAATCGTCGGCATATCGGAGCCATCTTCCCGGATGGGGCGGCGACGGAAATCTTGATCGAAGAGGCTGCCGCGTCCGGACCTTATTTCATGGATTGGGATGGGGACAATGGATGGCTTTATTGGGGTGAATATGGAGGCGGTGCGATCTACCGATCACGACGCGACGGGTCCCATCGCACGAAGCTCCTGAATGGGAACAATGAGGTGAGGGGGGTGAAAGTGGATCCCGTGGGCGGAATGCTTTACTGGGTGGATCGGAATGAAGGTCGAGTCTATCGCTGTCCTCTTTCGGAGTTGGCCGATGAGGTCATCCGGGTTGACCATCCGCGAGTTCAACTCCTTTACTCCGGGCTCGATACCCCGCACGGCTTGGAGTTGGATATTCCGGCTCGGAAGGTTTACTGGGCCGATACGGGAACCAATGCGGGTGCAGGAAAAGGGGGGCATGCGGTGAGTCGGGGAGATTTTGACGGGAGCGGGCCGCAGGAAATCCTGGTCAAGGGCAGTCAACCATGGGATGTGGCCCTGGATCGGCGATGTGTTCGGTATGGAGAATGGAGCCAGAGGGTTTTCCATCGAGAGAGTCCTTCTTCCCGGACGGATCCGGTGATGGATCCGGATGAGGATGGGTTGGTGAATGCGTTGGAATATGCGTTTGATCTCGCTCCTTTTCTTCCCAATCGAAGGGGAGGTCTCCTGACGAGTTTTCTCACTCAAAGGAAGGAGAATCATGAGCGCCAGCATGGCCTCAGCTTTCACTGGCGTGCCGGGACCGCCGATCTCAGCTATCGATTGGAGGCCTCTCGTGACATGAAGGAGTGGTCGGAGCAAGGTGTCGGACCGGGGGGGGTTCAAGTGACGGTTGAGCCGGACCGTGACAATATGGTTGAGGTGACCGCGAGGACGGTCTACTCGGTTCATGACCTGCCTGAGCACTTTATCAGGCTCACCGTTCAGTGGGGTGGATCGGAGTTCGCGCTTGTCGAGAGGAAACCGTCGTCCCGCGCACCAGAGCGTCGGACGCTCCGCTGAGGCAAACTTGCTTGGCTAGCGGCGGTTGCGTGGTTGGGATTTTCCTCGGCGACCAAAGAAATCACCCACCATCTTCATAATCTGTCCAGAGAGCTTGGCTTTGAAGGGGGCCCCCTCTTCTCGGGCGGCTGCCGAAAACTGAATCTTGCCGTCGATCGGCTTCATGCTGCCCGGTCCGAACCCGAAGCCCTGTCCTTCCCGCATCATGCCCCCCATATTCACCGGGGCATCGGCCGGCCGAAAGGAATCCTCGTCGACCATGATCATCAGGGTGACGGTTTCTCCGTCTGAGGTTCGTTTACCAACGATGTTGAGGTTAGGCTGTCCCGGGCCTCGAAACCCAAACCGTCCCTGGATCGCGTGGGCGCCCAGTTTTTCGAATTCAACTTCCTCGCCCTCGAGAAAGACCTTCACTTCGGCGGTTCCCACGGAGCTGGCGTCATCGGGTCCGTCGGTGTGCCAGGTCCCGCTGATCTCGCCTTCGATACGGCCGGTGGTGGTGAAATACATCGGTTCAGAAGATCCGTTCTCAACTTCCGGCGCCCCATGCTCGAGTTCGGCCATCAGTTCCTCGCGGCGGGACGAGAAAAAATCACGCGTTCGATCGATGCTTCGCTGAAACCCTTCTTCTTGTTTGGGGTGAAGTTGGTTGCTCACCAACGCTTCGACTCGCTCACTTTCCTTCGCGAGCTGCTCTTCGTTCCAATGAGTTTCCAGAAGATCAAGCATGATGGTTCGGTAGCGGGCGCGGATTTCGGGAACCTGATACAGTTTCCCGGCGAGTCTGCCTCTGGCTTTCACCGATCGGGGTCCCCCCCGATCCATCATGCCACGGCTTGTGAAAACGGAGTCGGCACCCCATGGAAGAAAATACAACCGATCGGTTTTAGGGTTGTGATAGCAGAAGTAGTTATTCTGGTTTCCGGAGTAGCCATCCCAGAAGCCGATCAGGCTTTCCAGGGCCCAGAATCGTAGGAAGTGATCAAGATCGACGACCTCGCCCACCGCCGCAACCAGCGTGTTGTCGTCGGAGTCGAGGGCGTCTATCAATTGTCCGATCTTCTCTCGCCCGGCTTCATCCGGTCCAAATTTGCGCTCGAATCCCGTTTTCCAACCCTGATAAAAGTCAACGATTGTTCCTTCGTACAAGGTCCCTTTGTCGGTTCCGAAACCTCGTTGGACAAGGGGTTGCCGGGCAGGCTCCACGTTGGTGTAGACCCCCAGTGCCTTACCATTGACGGAGACGGTGGCATAACTTGTTCGCGGTGCCACCAAACCTGCCTGGTTGAAGAGCGAATAGGCCATGGTCTGGCTGACCAAAGCCCGGTCCTGCTTGTTGTTGTTGAGGGTGAGTTGATGTACGATCCCGTTCTTAGGAGCGGTACCACTTTTGGGAAGCCTCACTTTGAGAGAGGGGCGATCAGAGTCCAAGGAACCAATAAACCCCTTCTTTCGAATGGAGGCGTCTTCAAACGCGATCCCGTTGATTTCTACATGAGCATCCACCCAAGAAAAGGGGCTGGTCGCTTCCCCTGTTTTGCGAGCTTCCCCCAGTGCTTGTGGCATCGTGCGCACCTGGCGCCGGATTTGATCCCAGTCACTCGGAGGGAGCGTGATTTCGACCCTCAGGATTCTGGCGGGATCGTAGACCTCATCAACGTGGAGGCCCTTGGCGTAGAGAGGAATGGAACACTGGAGGATGACGGTCGCGAGAATGATTCCTATTTGTAACACGAAGGAGTTGCTGACCTTGATGCCGCCGTTGATCATGGATGCATCCTGTGCCGAACGTCTTTGGTTGGTAAAGGAGAATCTCGGTTGACCGTGTGGGCACCGGAAATGCGGCTTTTGACCATACAGCCCTTTCATTGGCCCTGGCAATTGACGAGCTCACTACCCGAATCACCCTTCCTAGAGCCGTTTCGGCAGTCTTACGCTCGGGAGGGGGATGGTGTATCTCCTGCGATTTCCCGCTTCGGGCGGGTCGGTGGATCACAGTGGCTTGCTGTTGTGGGACCGAGATTTCTCCAGGGACTCTGCTCACACGGCAACGGGTTGCATTTTGAGGCTCGATCAAACGAATGAAGAAGGGATTCTTGGCCGGGAAACGATGAACGCCGGGCCCAGAGAGAGCCATGTCCGTGGGAGTTGAAACGCTTCCCGGGAGGATGTCCTAAGAGGCTATGCTTCAGGATTGCCAAACCGGATAAGCGACATGGCCTGCCACGGGGGTTCGAGTTTGATAGAGATTCTTCCCGGCAGTGATGTACAGGGTTCGTCCATCGGAGCCGCCGAAGGCGAGATTGGTGAGGACGTCTTCCGGGATGGGAATACGGCCCTTCATCTCTCCAACTGGCGAGAGAATATACACACCGGCGGGCACGTCAGCGGTTTCGTGGGGGCCTCGTGGGTTGTTGATCCCGGCAGCGATGTAGAGATCTCCATTGTCTGCCAGGCGGATGCCGTCGGCCCCGCGCCCGGGTGCGAAGTCCCAGATCGATTTCTGGTTGGTTGGATTGCCATTTGAGTCGAGATCGAATTGCCAGATCTTTCGGTTCCCTCCGGGAACTGAACGGGAATCAACGACGTAAAGCTTGGTGGCGTCTTGAGTCACAGCGATTCCGTTGGGGCGTTCGATCTGCGGTTGTTGGAGGATTCGGGTCACCGAGCCGTCGAGGTCAATGCGATAGACCGCTTCGGCGTCTTGCTCCATCAAGGCGCGGGACGGTTCCCAGTAACACGGATCGGTAAAGTAAGCGCGTCCCCTCCCATCGACACAGATATCGTTGGGCGAATTATATCGCTTCCCTTGATACGAATGGGTGAGAACCTCGTAGGCATTGGTTTTCAGATTGGTTCGGGTGACCCTCCGACCACCGCCTGGTCCGAACTCGGCTCCCTCACAGTGGTAGAGGCGTCCCTGTGGGTCAAAGGTCTGTCCGTTCGTACGGTGTGAGGGGTGTCGAAACACGCTCTGATTTCCTTGCGAGTCGCGGACCAGAATCCGATTGTTGATGATATCAGAGAAGTAGACGTTGCCCTCGGCATCAACGGCAGGGCCTTCGGTGAAGGCCACCATGCTGGCGACTGAGACGGCAGATCCGTTCGGGGGGAGCGAGAGGCTTGAGTAGTCCATGAAGGCAATCAGACGGGAGGGAAGACTGGAGAACGGGAATGGCTTCGGACTAATTGCTGGAGGGAAAGCCCCGGTTTTCAAGGAGCGCTTCGACTTCCGGATCGCGCCCACGGAATTGCCGGTAGGCCTCCGCTCGGTCGATGGCATCGCCCGAGGCCAGAATGACGTCAAAGAACGTCTTGGCGACCCCGGGGTCCCAGACGTTTCCGGTTTCCTCGAAGGCCTTCCAGGCATCGGCGGCCATGACGTCGGACCAAAGGTAGGAATAGTATCCTGCGGAATAGGAATCCGAGGAAAAGAGGTGAAGAAAGTGGGGAAGTCGATGACGAAGCACGATTTCTTTGGGCATCCCGATGTTCGCAAGGACCTCTTTTTCAACCGCAGCGGGATCGATCTCGCCCGACCCATCCATGTGAATCATCATGTCAATGTAGGCGGAGGCCATGTATTCGACCGTGGCGAATCCTTGATTGAAGGTTTCGGCTTTTTTCATCTTGTCGATGAGCGATTGGGGCATGGGTTCTCCGGATTGGTAGTGACGGGCGAAACGGTCGAGAACCTCTCGCGTGAGAACCCAGTTTTCATGAACTTGACTGGGAAACTCCACGAAGTCCCTTGGGGTATTGGCCAGGCCAGGGTAGGTCGTATCGTTGGCAAGGCCGTGGATGGCATGCCCGAATTCGTGAAACAAGGTTTCCGCGTCATCCAGACTGATCAATCCCTTTGCGCCTTCGGCTGCCTTTACGAAATTATTGTTGTTGGAGACAATGGCATCGACCTGGCCGTTGAGTTTATGCTGGGTGCGATAGGTGGATTGCCAGGCGCCGGACCGCTTGTATTGACGAGCGAAATCGTCGCGGTAGAGAAGGCCGACAAAACTACCGTCCGATTGATGGGTGACCTTGAAGACCCGGATGTCCGGATGGAAAACGGGAACCGTGCCCGAGATTTCGGTGAACTGGTAGCCATAAAGCCGTTCCGCCATGTAATACGATGCGCGGATCATGTTGTTCAGTTCGAAGTAATTCTTGAACTCAGTCTGATCCAGATCATAGCGCGCTTGGCGGACTTTCTCCATGTAGTAGCGGTAATCCCAGGGTTGAATCGTGATGTCGGCGTTTTCCTGATCCGCCAGCGCCTGCATGTCGGCTACCTCCTCCTTCACGCGGGCCACGGCGGCAGGCCAGATGCGATCGAGCAATGCCATCGCCTTGGCTGGCTCCTTGGCCATGGTGTCAGACATCCGCCAATGGGCGTGACTGGGGTATCCCAGGAGCTTGGCGCGGTCCGCGCGAAGGCGGACGATGCGCTTGATGATGTCGTTGGTATTGTTGTCGTTGGGATTGTCGCCGCGCATGATGAAGGCGCGCCAAATTTTTTCTCGGAGCGAGCGATGGTCGGAGAAGGTGAGGAACGGATCGACCGCCGATCGAGTGTTCACCACGGCGTAGCCTGAGAGGTTTCTTTTTTTTGCCGCTGCGCGATAGGAATCGATCATCGGCTGCGGCAGTCCGGCGAGATCCTCCCGTCCGAGAATGATCCAGGTATCCTCGTCGCGTTGCACCTGGTTGCCAAAATCGGTGAAGTGTTTGGCCAGTTCCTGGTTGATCTTCCCCATTCGCTCCTTGTCAGCGGCGTTCAACTGGGCGCCGCGTCGGATGTAGCGCTCGTAGGTTTTTTCGATCAGCCTCAGTTGCTCGGGTGTGAGCGAATGATTCTCTCGGTCCTGGTAGACGGTCTTGATTCGTTGAAAGAGTTTTTCGTTGAAGACGATTTGGTCATATACCTTGGAGAGCATCGGACGAATGATTCCAGAAATCTTTTGATATTCCGGAGCATTCATATTTGCGGTCATCGTGAAGAAGAGGGGGCTGACGTTTTCCAGTGCCCCGCCACTCTTTTCGAGCGCGGCGATGGTATTGTCGAAGGTCGGGGGTGAGGGATGATTGGCAATGGTGTCCGCTTCATTGAGCAACGCCGTGGCGGCTGCCTCGAAGGCAGGCTCAAACCATTCGCTCCTGATGTGGTCGAAGGGCGGCACCCCCCCATGGGGACCCTGCCAGTCGGCGAGGAGGATTTCCGGTTGGGATGAGGATGGGGGCGTCTTCTGTGCTTGCACGATTGGGTTGACAATGAAGGTGATGATGAGGAGGAGCACGGACGGGAGCCTCCATCCTCGGAAAGGGTTTCGGACCGTCACTTGCGGTGTTTCCATGGACCCCAAAATAGGGGAGGCCGAGGGGAGGTGACAAGCGCCAAGCCACGATCTCTTCGATTGTCAGAATAGGAAGGAACGCCTTGAATGCCTAGCATGTTCGCACAACGATATCGCTTCCTGGTCCTAGGAACCGTCCTTCTCGTGCTGATCGGACGGCTCCACGGGGAGCCAGGCCAACCCGCAGCCTATCTGGAGTCCCTTGAGCGAGCCGGGAAGAACCGGTCCCAGTTGGAGGCGTTTGTGGTTCAGGCGTCCAGGGATCACGGCGAATTCGGGGGACGGGCGGCGCGATTCTTGATCCGATTCATGTCCGAGGGCGATCTTCAATCCCTTGATCTCGAGTTTTTGTCGGAGAACCTGAACTATGCGATCAGAGCGAAGGCGGAATTCCCATGGGGTGAGGCCATTCCGGAATCAATCTTTCTCAACGATGTGCTTCCCTACGCATCTCTCGATGAGCCAAGAGAGCGATGGCGCCCGGGTTTATACGAAACGTCGAAAGCGATCGTGGCCGATGCAGAAACCATTGCGGAGGCCGTTCAGTCCCTGAATCGAGAACTCTTCAACGTCATCGATGTTCACTACAACACGGGTCGAAAGCGCCCGAATCAAAGTCCGTCGGAATCGATCAAGCAGGGTCGAGCGACGTGCACGGGCTTGTCGATCATCCTGGTGGACGCCTGCCGGGCGGTGGGGTCGCCCACCCCGGAAATGGACGCGGAAGTGATCAACGCCCGCATCATGGCCCTGGAGGTGAGGTTGCTTACCCACCCGGAGCTGGCCGGCGAGGACACCGTCAAACCGCGCATGCGGCATCTGCTGGAGAAGCTGGTTCCCAATGAGTGAGCAGACCGAACCGCAAGCCGACGTTCAGCTTGAAGCGGGCTGGAAGCGGGTGCTGGGCGACCAGTTCGCGCAGCCCTACATGGGCCAGCTGAAGGAATTCCTGCGCCAGGAGAAGCAGGCCGGGGAAACCCTCTATCCGCCCGGGCCGGACATCTTCCGCGCCTTCAACGAAACGCCCTTCGACCAAGTCAAGGTGGTGATCCTCGGCCAGGATCCCTACCACGGGCCCAACCAGGCCCACGGGCTGAGCTTTTCCGTG
>DEAY01000337.1:4764-9848 GCA_002348345.1 Verrucomicrobia bacterium UBA2970 | reverse complement strand
TGCCGGGAAGGTTCTCTCTGGATGAGCAAGGCATTGCATCGATTGACACACGGGGACGGGCGAAAAGAAGATGCCGACTACTTGTTAAATATCGCTCAAAACATCCAAGGGAGGACGATTTGCGCCTTTGGCGAGGCCTGCGCCTGGCCGGTTTTGAGTTTCGTGAACAAGTTCAAGGACGAATTCGAAGCCCGCGGGAAAGCCGACGAAAAACGAAAGGCCGAGGAATCACTCGCCAGCTAGCCATTCCATTTCAAGCCATGGCAAAACAGGTCGAAGAGAAAACAGCACCCCCCGTCGAGACGATCACGATCAAGATCGACGGCAAGGCCGTCGAGGTGCCGAAGACGATGCCCGATCCCATGACCGGGAAACCGATCCCGACCACCATGATTCAGGCCTGCAAGATTGCCGGCGTCGAGATTCCTCACTATTGCTATCATCCGAAACTACCGGTCGCCGGAAACTGCCGAATGTGCCTGGTGGAATTCGGGATGCCCGCCATGGGCCGCGATCGCAAACCGATCCTCAATGAGGATGGAACCCCCCAGGTTCGAAAAATGACCCTGCCCTACGAGCCAGGGACTCCGAGGGGGGCGATCGCCTGCGCCACTCCGATCGCCCCGGGAATGGAAATCTATCCCAATTCACCCGCCACCCAACAAATGCGGGAGGCGGTTCTTGAGTCCCTCCTGGTCAACCATCCCCTGGACTGCCCCATTTGCGATCAAGCGGGTGAGTGTAAGCTTCAAGAATATTCCGTCGAGCATGGTCAGGCGACGAGCCAATTCGCGGAGACCAAGGTGCACAAGCCCAAGCAGGTCGACCTCGGTCCTCGAATCATGCTGGACGATGAACGCTGCGTGCTCTGTTCCCGATGCGTGCGCTTTTCGCGTGACATTGCTGGCGACGATGCGCTGGGATTCGTCAATCGGGGATCCTACAACACCCTCACGACATTTCCCGGCAAGCCCTTCGACAACAACTACACGCTCAACACGGTCGATCTCTGCCCGGTGGGCGCGCTCACCTCGAAGGACTTCCGGTTCAAGATGCGGGTCTGGTTCCTCAAGGAGACCAAGAGTGTCTGCACCAGTTGCGCGACCGGTTGCAACATCACCATTGGTTCTCGAGAGGAGAAGATCTACCGTTACGAACCCCGGGAAAACGATGCCGTCAATTCGTCATGGATGTGCGATGCAGGCCGCCTGAATTACAAGTGGGTCGGTGACAAAAGGCGACTTTCAGCCCCGAGGAAAAACAACCGGAGCGGCATCTCATGGTCGCAGTTGATTGAGGAGTTAGCGACCCACCTGCGCGCCGCCGCCCCCAACACCACCGCCGTGATTGCCTCCGGCCGTCAAACGACGGAGGAATTCTACCTCCTGAGCAAACTCGCCACCCATCTGGCAGCCGAAACCGATGTGCCCCCTCGAAAGGGCGAGTCGGATCAGCTCCTTGTGCATGCCGATAAGAATCCCAACAGCAACGGGGCCAAACTGGTTGGATTCCACAAAGGCAAACAGGGATCGAAGCTTGACGCCATCGCGGGTCGAATCAAACGAGGCCAGATCAAACATCTGATTGTCTTCGGCGAAGACGTCACCACAATGGGAATCGACGAAAAGGCGCTCTCCAAGCTTGAGCTCCTCGTCGCCTCGGATATTTTACCCAACACGACGACCCGAAAAGCCACCTACCTCCTCCCGGGCTGCGCTCATGCCGAGAAACGCGGCAGCTTCGTGAATGCGAAAAGCCGGCTACAGCGTTTTCTCAAAGCCGTGGAAGCCCCCGGCGAAGCGATCCCGGAATCCGAGTTCCTGACCGACTTGGTAGAACAAGTCACCGGGGAATCCATTCCCAAGAACCCGGAGGGGCTCTTCAACAAGATGGCGGGTGAGATCAAGAAGCTCAGTGCCATCCGTTGGGCCGATCTCGGCGACCTCGGGGTGGATGTGAACAGTTAGGCATTGGCTCGATGGAACTCTTAAGCGAAACCAGCACCCTTCAATCGATTCTCCTCTTCGGCCTCCTCAAGGTGGTCCTGGTCATCGCCGTCCTGATGCCAATGATCTCCTACTCGGTGATGGCCGAACGACGAATCTGCGCCGCCATTCAAGATCGCATCGGGCCCAACCGCGTCGGCCCCTTCGGATTACTTCAACCGATCGCAGACGGCCTCAAGTTCCTACTCAAGGAAGATTTTACCCCGCATCATGTTCGCAAGGTTTACTTTTGGTTGGCGCCGGCGGTGTCCATGATTCCGCCCTTTCTCACAATCGCCGTCATCCCCTTCGGTTCCACCCTGGGTTCCCAGAACATGGTCATTGCCAATCTCAATGTCGGCATCCTCTTTACCTTCAGCGTGGTGTCACTGGGCGTCTACGGCATTGTCCTGGCCGGCTACGCCTCGAATTCCAAATACCCTTTTCTGGGAGGCATTCGGGCAAGTGCCCAGATGATTTCCTACGAAATCGCGATGGGCATGTCAGTCGTCCCTCTCTTCATGCTGGTGGGCGACCTGAACCTAGGGAAAGTGATTGCCTACCAGGCCAGCGGCGCCTGGTTGATCTTCAAGCAACCCCTTGCATTTGTGATTTTCCTGGTCGCCGCCTTTGCAGAAACCAATCGCCTGCCCTTCGACCTTCCCGAATCAGAAACCGAGCTGGTGAGTGGCTATCACACTGAATACAGCTCGATGAAATTCGCTCTCTTCTTCCTAGGGGAATACGCCGCCATGATTTCGATCTCCGCCCTCATGGTGACCTTGTTCCTGGGCGGTTGGACACTGCCCTTCTGGGGCTTGGCGGCACCCGCCTCCAGCCTGATCGGAGGATTGATTCACATCGGTATCTTCCTCGTCAAACTCGGACTCTTCATGGGCCTCTTTATCTGGATCCGATGGATGTTGCCCCGATTCCGGTATGACCAACTCATGGACCTGGGATGGCGACGGTTTCTGCCGCTCGCCCTCCTCAACATTGTTGTGACCGCAGCCTTCCTGTGGTTCTTCCAATCAAACTAGGGACTCATTCGATGATCGTTCAACGCAAAGCACTCAGTTGGTGGGAACGACTCTACATTCCCGCGCTCCTCAGCGGGTTTCGAGTGACGCTTCGCCACTTCTTCAAGAAGAAGGTCACGATGCAGTATCCGGAAGAACGTTGGGTCGTTCCCGAAGGGTATCGAGGCGCC
Source organism: Verrucomicrobia bacterium UBA2970 (assembly GCA_002348345.1). Classification (GTDB taxonomy): domain Bacteria; phylum Verrucomicrobiota; class Verrucomicrobiia; order Limisphaerales; family AAA164-E04; genus UBA2970. The sequence continues at coordinate 6,653 of DEAY01000337.1, read as the reverse complement.
CCCTACCTGGTGAAGGACCAGGATGAACGCACGAAGTGCGTCTCCTGCCAGCTTTGTGAGTTCGTTTGCCCCCCCAAAGCGATCAAGATTACGCCGCCCGGGCCAACCGTGAATCACTCCACCGGAAACGTTGAAAAAGAGCCCGCCGATTTTGAAATCAACATGCTCCGCTGCATTTTCTGCGGCTACTGCCAAGAGGTCTGTCCGGAAGAGGCGATTTTTCTCCAGAAAGACTATTCGTTGACCGGCGAATCTCGGGAGGAAATGATTTATCACAAAGACAAGCTTCTCGACTTGGGAGGCGTTCACCAGGACGGGATTAAGAAGTGGGAGAAGAAGCTCAAGGATGCCGAAGCGCAGGGCATGACCTCATGAGAACCCGAAGCGAAGCCTTCTGCCGATGACAGACATCTTATTCTACATCCTATCAGCGCTCACGCTGGTTTTCGGATTGCTGGTGGTGGCTAACCCCTTCAGCCGCAATCCCGTGACCAGCGCGATGTTCTTGGTGATGACCATCGTCTCGATGGCGGGTCTCTTCGTGCTACTCCACGCCTTCTTCCTGGCGGTCATCCAGGTGATGGTCTACGCGGGGGCGGTGATTGTTCTGTTCCTCTTCGTGATCATGTTGTTGGACATCAACGAGGAGGAAAAGCGTCGCTTCCAGGTGTTTGGCGCGGTGGCTGGAAGCATTGGCCTCCTTTCCATTGCGGGCGTATTGGTGAAGACCATTACCACCTCCGGCATTGGAGCGGATCGTTCCCCTTCCCTGGAAGGGAGCACGCCGCTTCTCGGTGAGGCGCTCTTCACCCAATACGTCCTGCCTTTCGAGATCATGGGACTTCTTCTGCTGGTCGCCATGATCGGCGTGATTCTGCTGAGTAAGAAGGAGCTGGAATAAATGGAAGTCGGACTCGAACATTATCTGGTGGTGAGTTCGTTGCTGTTCAGCATCGGGCTCTTGGGAGTCGTCCTGCGACGGAATCTCATCCTCATCTACATGTCGCTTGAACTCATGCTCAACGCGGCCAATCTCGCGCTCGTCGCGTTCTCGAGGTTCACCGACAACCTCGATGGCCAGTTGATGGTCTTCTTCATCATCACGGTTGCCGCCTCAGAGGTCGCTGTGGGCTTGGCCCTCATTGTGGCGCTTTTCCGGCGTCGCCAAACCACCAACGTCGAAGACCTAGCGACCTTGAAACTCTGACCCGACCCAAAACGATGCTGACCCTCGCTTGGATCATTCTCTTTCTCCCTCTCTTCGCGGCTCTGGGAATCGCCCTGGGGACCCAAGACGATGAGGCGCTGAGCGCCAAGATCTCCATCGGCGCCATCGGCATCGCTTTTGCCTTCTCTCTGATTCTGTTTGTCTCCCATCTCACCCACGCCACGCCTCTCGAACATCAACTGAGCTGGATTCAGACCGGCCACCTGGAAATTGGTTTCGGAGTCAATTTGGATTCCCTCAGCATCCTCATGTTGTTGGTTGTGACCGGGGTGGGCTCCCTCATCCACTGGTATTCCCAGGCCTATATGGCCGGCGACCCGTCTTACTCGCGCTATTTTGCCAGCTTGAGTCTGTTTACCTTCTCGATGCTCGGCATCGTCCTCGCTACCGATTTTATCCAGATGTTCATCTTCTGGGAGTTGGTCGGGGTCTCGAGCTACTTGCTCATCGGCTTTTGGTTTGAAAAACCCTCGGCCGCCGATGCCGCGAAGAAGGCGTTTCTCACCAATCGAATGGGCGATTTCGGATTCCTTCTCGGCATCATTATCATTTGGAGCATCGCCGGTTCACTCGGTTTTTCCGATCTTCAAACAACCTTTGGTGAAAACACCGCCATCCTCGGCGGCGCCGCCACGCTCGCCGGACTACTCGTCTTCTGCGG
>DEAY01000337.1:0-4382 GCA_002348345.1 Verrucomicrobia bacterium UBA2970 | reverse complement strand
ATGGAAGGGCCGACTCCCGTGAGCGCGTTGATTCATGCCGCCACCATGGTGGCGGCCGGGGTTTACATGCTCTGCCGCGTTTACTTCATCTTCACCCCCGATGCCCTCACCCTCATCGCGTGGATCGGTGCTTTGACAGCACTCCTGGCCGCCCTGATGGCGCTTCAGCAAGACGACATCAAGCGGATCCTCGCCTACTCGACGCTCTCGCAACTGGGCTACATGGTGATGGCCGTCGGAGTGCAGGCACCAGCGGCGGCGATGTATCATTTGACCACCCACGCCTTCTTCAAAGCGCTGCTATTTCTTGGTGCCGGCTCGGTCATCTACGCCGTTCATCACAAACAGGATATTTGGCAAATGGGCGGGCTCCGAACCAAGATGCCGACGACCTATTGGACCTTCCTTCTGGGGACGCTGGCCCTCTGCGGCGTTTTTCCGTTATCCGGGTTTTTCAGTAAGGATGCGATCTTGGCGTCAGCAGCGGATGCCAGCCACGGCGGAAACGGAGTGTTGTTTGGAATCGGAGTCCTCGTCGCAGGACTGACGACCTGCTACATGCTCCGCCTTCTCTTCATCACCTTTCACGGCGCAGCCCGAACCGAGGCGGCCGAAGCGGCGACCGAGTCCCCTCGAGTCATGACGGTTCCGCTCGTGATCCTGGCAGGCGCTTCCGCCATTGCCGGGTTTCTCGGCATCGAGGCCTTTGCCAGTCGGGGAATGGGGCTCGAATACCATGAACACACCCATGCCGCTCTGGCGATGGCCTTTAGCTTTTTGGCGGTCCTCGTGGGAGCGAGCGTTGCCTTCGCTCTCTATTGGAACGCCAAGGCCGATCCGGTCCAGCGCCATCTCGGCGCGTTTTCATCGCTCTTGAAGAACCGATTCTATCTCGATGAGATCTACCAGTTCCTGATCATGATCACCCATGAAGCGCTGTCCCACCTGGCCGCCTGGTTGGAACGCTGTGTCCTCACCGGGTTGGTCGTCCGCGGGGCTCACGGCACAGCCGATTTGACCGGGCGGGTTTTGAGAATGCTCCAGACCGGAAATCTACAAACCTATGCCTTCATTTTGGTCATCGGTATCGCCGCGGTTATTTACGTCATCGTCGGTCGCCACGTTCTCTAGTCGATTATGTCACTCCTCTCATTCATCATAGCGACTCCATTCCTCGCAGCGATCGGCCTCTTTTTTGTCCCTCGCGGCTTCGATTATCTCTATCGGATTATTGCGCGCGGGGCAGCCGGCATCGCCTTCCTTTTGTCGCTGGGGATGTTTCTCATTTTTCCACAGGCGGCAGAAGGCCCTGGTGGGTTCAAATTCTACGAGAAAATCGCGTGGGCCGAGTCGATCGGTATTCATTATCAAGTGGGTGTCGATGGCATCAACATCGGCCTCATCTTGATGGGAGCCGCCGTGGCCCTCGCCGCCAGTTTTGCAAGTTGGGAGATCCAACGCCGGGAGAGAGAGTTCTATTTTCTCTTCCTCCTGATGGTCGGCGGCATTCTCGGAGCCTTCGCTTCGATTGACATCTTTTTCTTCTACTTTTTCCACGAATTGGCGTTGGTCCCTACCTTCATCATGATCGGCGTTTGGGGCCGGGGTGAGGACCGCAACTATGCCACATTCAAAATCACCATTTACCTGACCCTCGGGGCCATGCTTGCGCTCGTGGGGCTGATTGCGCTCTATGTTCAATCAGGGGCGAAAACCTTCGACATCATCGAACTCACCGCCCATGTTCAGGAGAATCCGATCCCGGCAGCAGATCAAAAGATCATCGTGCCTCTTCTTCTCTTTGGTTTTGGCATTCTGGTCTCACTCTGGCCCTTTCATACTTGGGCACCACTGGGCTATGGATCAGCTCCGGCAGCGGCGGCAATGCTGCACGCGGGGATTCTCAAGAAGTTCGGACTCTACGGGCTCATCCGCTTGGCCATTCCGATGTTGCCAGAGGGAATGAAGGCATGGCTGGACGTGCTTTGCTTCCTCGCCCTCGGCAATATTCTTTACTGTGGCTGGGTGGCGATGCGACAAAAGGATCTCAATTTCCTGATTGGTCATTCCAGCGTCGCGCACATGGGAATGGCTTTCCTGGGAATCGCTAGTCTGAGTCTGGTTGGGGTCACGGGTGCCGTGACGGTGATGATCGCTCACGGTCTGCTCGCGGCGCTTTCCTTTGGGTTGAGCGGCTATCTTTATCATCAAAAGGGGTCCACCGAGATCAACCAGCTGGGAGGACTTCTCAAGAGAATGCCCTTCATCGGAGTCTGCTTGGTGATCGCCATGCTGGCTGGGTGTGGGGTTCCTGGGTTTGCCAATTTCGCAGGTGAGATTCTCGTCCTCTTCGGGGCCTGGGACACCTTGCCCTGGTTCGTCATTGCGGGTGCCTGGGGAGCCCTCCTGATTGGAGCAATTTACTGCCTCCGCGCCATCCGCAACATTCTCCACGGCCCGCTCTCCGACGAAAACCAGAATCTCTGCGATGCCAACGGGATCACCACCAAATTGCCCTTTGTTGTTTTGGTCGTGCTGTTAATCCTCTTCGGGGTGTTTCCCCGTTTGTTGACCGACAAGATTTCATCCAGTGCCTCCCACTTGATTCCCGCTTCAAACGTCGGCACGGCACAACTCGAACCCCACTCCAATGAGCCTCTCTTGGGGCAACTCTCACCGAGAGCCGTACGGGTTCGTTTTTGATTCCGAGCATTGAGCGCCACCATGAACATTTCCCTCAGCATCCTTGAAATCGCCGTCGTCCTGATCGGGGTGGCCCTGCTTTTGCTAGACCTCTGGACGCCATCCTCTCGCAAACGCTTGCTCGGCTATCTCGGGGCGGCTGCCCTGGGCATTGTTTTTGTCGGCTCCTTTTTTCTCGAAGTCTCCCCTGAACCCCAAACGGCGTTTGGCGGAATGTTTGTTCAAGACAGGCTTGCGCTTTTCTTCAAGCAACTCTTCCTCTTAGCCACCATCGCCGTCCTCCTCCTATCCGTCGAATTCGCTTCGCGGGTTCCCTCAGGGATTTCGGAGTTTTTCACCCTCACGATCTTCGCCCTCTCCGGAATGATGTTCGCCGCCTCGGCTAACCATTTTGTGATGGTGTTCGTTTCCCTCGAATTGGTCACGATCACCTTCTACATCCTCACCAGCTTCTTGAAAAACCGGATGTCATCGCTGGAGGCGGGGGTCAAGTATCTGATCCTTGGCGCGCTGTCTTCTGCCTTTCTGGTCTATGGTATCGCCCTGGTTTACGGGGTTTCCGGAAGCATGGCCTTCTCCGAAATCGCTGCCAATAGCGAGGTAGCACTGACCTCCAATATCTTCAAGATTGGGATGTTGTTCATTCTCGCCGGTCTCGGATTCAAGATTGCCGCTTTCCCTTATCAAATCTGGGTGCCTGACGTCTATCAAGGAGCGCCCACACCGGCCACGGCCTTCCTCGCGATCGGATCCAAGGCAACGGGATTCGTCCTCATCCTCCGTGTTCTCCACTCGGCCGTTCCCGAACTGGCATTGAATTGGGAACGCCTGTTCATGGTCATCGCCGCGGTCACGATTCTTTACGGCAATCTATGTGCCCTGCCTCAGCGGAATCTCAAACGCCTGCTCGGGTATTCCAGCATCGCCAATGCAGGCTACCTCTTGCTGGGCATTGCCGCGCTGACCCCTGCCGGATCGACGGCGATCCTCTATTATCTCGGCGCTTATTTGTTCACCACGGTGACGGCCTTCACCATCATCCTCCTGGTCAGCGAACGCGCCGGGACAGAGGATATCAGCAGTTTGGCGGGACTCAACGAACGCTCCCCGTTCCTGGCTTTCGCCATGACGCTCTCGATGATCTCGTTGGCTGGCATCCCACCACTGGCAGGATTTTTCGGAAAGTTTCTTCTCGTGCGGGCCGTCGTCGAACAAGCGGCAAGCTATAGCCCCTACTACCTGTTGGCGGGGGTCGCGGTCATCGGAGTGGCCATTTCGATCTATTACTATTTCGGGGTGATCCGGGTGATTTACTGGTCAAAGAATCCTGCCGATCTCAGCGTTATTTCGCCCACAACCCCCATTCGATTGACGATTGTGGTCGGGATTGTCGGCATGCTTTACCTAGGCATTCTTCCCGACCACGTGCTCAAGATCGCGGAATCCGCCGCGAGTTCTCTCAAGCACTAGCATGGGCTTTTACTTGGCGCCGTTCCTCGGGCATCACTTGAGGATCGCCCGCCCTGGATCTCAGTCTCTCGACGGGAATCGGGACCTTCAAGGCCGGACTCTGGACTGACAGGAACGCTTCCCATCGAACCCATTCCCGCCTATTCGCCCGGAGTGTAGGTGAATCGACGAAGATGAGCTGAGGCCGATCCCGTCACATAAAGCGCCGG
>DEAY01000262.1 GCA_002348345.1 Verrucomicrobia bacterium UBA2970 | reverse complement strand
CACTTCATGGCGGAAACTGCAAAAATCATTAACCCGTCGAAAACGGTGATTTTGCCGGACCGCGACGCGGGATGCTCACTGGAACAGAGCTGCCCATCGGAGCGCCTAAGGCTTTTTCAGGAATCGAACCCGAACTTTTACACCATCGCTTACATCAATTGCAGCGCCGAGGTCAAAGCGCTGAGCGATGTCATCTGCACGAGCGGCAACGCCAAAAAAATCGTCGAGGCCGCGCCCACCGACCGGGACTTGCTGTTCGTCCCCGACGAAAACCTGGGGGCCTGGGTCACGGAACAAACCGGACGCCCCATGACCCTTTGGCAGGGCAACTGTTACGCCCACGTCGAGTTTACACACGACTCGATTATGACCATTCGAAAATCACACCCCAACGCCCCCGTGGTTGCCCACCCCGAATGCACCAAATCCGTGCGACTCCTGGCGGATGAGATCTGTTCGACCGAAAAGATGGTCCACTACTGCCGGCAGTCAGACGCACCGGCGCTCATCATTGCGACGGAGGCAGGGATGCTCCACCGACTGGAGAAGGAATGCCCCGACAAAGAATTCATCCCGGCGCCGACGGATTCTTGTCGATGCAACGAATGCCGGTTCATGAAGATGAACACTCTTCCTAAGCTCCTGGCTTGCATGGAGAATCTGACCCCTCAAGTCGAGCTGTCGGGCGACTTGATCGAACGGGCGCGGGCGCCGATTGACCGCATGCTCGAGCTCTCCGCCTGAAACGCCCCCTACTTCGTGGTGAACCCATCATCCTTCGTGGCGAACAAGACGTTAAATGTGGTCATCGACCCATAACAACGGGTGATGTACTGCTGGAGGTCAAACTTTTCTCCGGCGCTCAGATTAGAGCTTCCATTCACCTTCTGCTCCAAGGTTCGAAGATTGTTTCGCATCATCACGATTTTGTGAAAAAAAGTTTCCAACGGCACCTCCTTGGTCTGAAGCGCCGGATCGGCCGGATGCAGGACCATCTTGCCGCCTTTCCACCGGGTTCCGATCCCGTCCACCACCCGCTCGTCTTGGCGCAACTGCAGTTGTGAGACCAAGGCCTCCACCGTATCTCTGATGATCTTGTCGAGCGATGGGGCCTCTCCCTCTTCTTCAACTCCCCCTTCAACCGTCGGCAACGGCTCCGCAGGCTCCAACTCCGCGGTTTGGGGGCTAATTCGGCGAGTCCCTTCATCAAAGCGAATCTCGGCCACATTCTCACCAATCAAGCGTACGACTCCCATCCCCGCCTGAGGATGTCTGACGGTCATACCGATTCTCAAATCTTCGGATCGCAGCGGCATCCCCAATTCAGATCCCATTCAAGAGGCAAGTTCCAGAAAAAAGCGATCGACTTCCCCGGGGATCCCCCCCCCACCCGATGCCTCTCACGATAATCATTGCCGATTGACCTCACTCCCCGATAGCATCCCGGGCCGATGCCGATCCGGCCCATTCCCAGCCCCAATCTTCCGTCCTCCATGGCATGACGGCAACGAGCGATTCCAGGCGCCTCCTCCGCCTGCGGCACTACTTTACCCATTTCCATTCCCTCGGTGGGGTTCAATCGATTCTTCGCACCCATCTCCGCCTGGATTCCAGTGCGGGCTTCGAAAGTTCTCTCCTGGCATTCTTCGACCCCAGCCTGTCGGAAGTCGATAGCCTGGGACTCAACGGCTTGAACACCATTCGATCCACCCGCCCTCGCTTCGCAGCACACGAACGAGACCAGGAATTCGATATTCCCATTTATCATGATCTCTGGGGACTGGCGTTTCTCGGAGAATTCGACCGTTCTCCTCTTCGCCGAATCGGGGCCGTCCATTCACAATGGCCCCACCTCGATCAGCAGTTGGCACAATTGCGAGGGAGCTTGGATGGCGTCTTTTGTGACAGCCAAGCGATCGCCGATCGCGTGCTCGAACAGATGCCAGAACTGGAGCCACAACGCGTCCGCCATCTTCCAGTTCCCACCCAAATTGCGCCCGAGCCATTTATTGAAGGACGCCGGTCGGGATTATCCTCCAAACTCGTCTTGGGCTTCGTCGGACGACTCGACTATGCGCAAAAAAGGGTTGAACGATTCCCTGCTCTCACCCAAGTCCTCCAGTCCGAGGGCATCGATTTTGAACTCCACTTTCTGGGTTCAGGCGACGCGAGCAAGTCATTACCTGCTCGGTTTCCCTCCGGCGCGCCCGTTCTATTCCACGGACGGAAATCGGGAGCTGACTATTGGGAGATCATGTCAAAGTGGGACTTTGTCATTTACACCAGCGACCATGAGGGCTCCCCGCTCGCCATGATCGAGGCGCTCAGCGTCGGCAACCTCCCTCTCTTCCCAGATATCGGCAGCGGCGGCGACTTGATCGCCAGAAGCATCGACTCCCAACTCGTCTACCCTCCCGGTGATTTTCACTCGGTCGCCGCACGCCTCAAGCACTGGCAAACCCGATCGGCATCAGACATCGATGAAGCGCGAACCCGGTGCCGTGACGTCAGCCTCAACCATTCTCCCGAGTCCTACCATTCCCAGTTCAGCGACCTGCTCCGATTCGTGACAAAGGCACCCAGAGTCTCGAAGGACTTCCTCCCCCAACGCCCTTTTTTCCTGACTGACCATCTTCCCTTCGGATTACTCAAACGAGCGTTGCCGCAAGGCTTCTTCAATTCAAACCCGCTCTCGAACGATCCGCCCTCGAGGGCCTGGAACAAAGGAAGTTGACGGTCTCAGCGATCGCCTTCGCTAAATCCGCTGCTCCTCTAGATCATAGACATCAAACCAACAATAAACGGGTCGATTCCTTGGGACAAACTGAGGAACATACCCCTCAAGAAACTCCTGTGCTGCCTCGGGCAGGTCCGAGATCTTTAGCTCGCGCATCTGGTTGTTCCATTTGATGACCTCAATCCTGGGGCGTTCCTTGGCCCGCTCTTCGATCCAGGCTCCAACAGCCCCATCATCCGCACCAGTGGCGACAAAGGCCTTGAAGTCATCTGCCTTGATTTCAGCGAAATCGAGGAACCGGTTATCCAAGGGGCAGTCAAAATGGTAGTCGCCGTTTTTTCCGGCCAACACCGCCCGACATTTGTCGAGCATTCGAGCCAAGATCACATATCCCGCCAATGTCTCACGCGGACTCCTTGGGAATTCCCGGGTGAGATCTCTCGCCAATAAAGCCAACTTTTCTTGATCACTCATAAAACCTACGTCCTTCCACCTTAGTTTCTCCCTTCCCCCAAAGAAAACCGAAAAACACCCCTTCCGGTTCACAGGTCCAAAAAACCGCTTCCGGCATACGGTGAAAAACGAATCCGGCCTGGACAGCCGTCATCAATCGAGCTTCTTCGCCCTTTCCCGATACCGCTGCCAACTCGCCCAATCGTCAACATCCTCCAGCTCCTCCAGAAGATCGACGGTGAGCCCAACCTGCTTTGCTCGATCCAAGGTCTCCTGCAATACCGATTCAGTGCTCCACGTGATTTCGTAAAACAATTCAGGGATCCATCGATTGAGCCCGATCAACCAGTAACCTCCGTCCCGAGCCGGCCCGAGGACAACGGAGTGGGTTCGAAGAGATCTTTGGGCCTCCTCTAGATGCTCAAGGGTCACCTCGGGACAATCGGATCCGATCGCCATTACCGGCCCCAGGGCGGTTTCAAAGGCATCACGGAAAGCCCGGGCCAACCGATCCCCCAATGACCCATCGCCTTGGGGCAAAACCTCCCACCCGGACCGACTCCAATCCGCCACTGAAACGAGCGCTTCATCCGGAGCCACTCGCAACTCGACCCGAGGATAGGCCTCAATCCGGCCGATCAGGGTCTCGACGAGTTCCCGATAGAATTCGCACGCTTTTTCGGGACCCACCGAGGCTGCGAGTCGGGTCTTGACCCGGCCCGGCTCAGGCGCCTTCAGGAAAACCAACAGCCTGGCCATGGAATCATCGACAGGACTCATTGCCTCCATGCTCTCAAAAGAAAGCGCCGCGTCCCGAAAGACCCGGCGCTCTCCAAAAATGCGTGCTTTGGAATCCTACTTGATCTCGGCCTCGTAAAACTCCAACCAATCATCCAGGTTGTTCAAGTTCACAGCGTCATGAGGCGCATCGGGACCATCCTCAATCCCATTGGCTTCGAGAATGGATTTTCGGGTGTCGTCATCATGGATGTAACCCGCGATCGCCGAATTCAAGCTGGTGACAGATCCCTTGTCGAGCTTGACCCCTTCTTGGCCCTTCACCCACGCTTCGAATTGGGGATAGGTCGGCTTGGAATTGGAAATGTAATCCAGGGTGGCATCCTTGTTTAATCCCAGTCCATCCAAGACCATCTGATCATAGCCTGCACCACACCCGGGATAGCCATCGGCAATCTTTCCCGCTGCTTCCAAGGAAACTTTCTGCCAGAAACGGGGCAAATGGAGGACGCCGATGGGACCGGCAACACCAGAACTGATGAGAGGAACAATCTTGCTCATAACATTTAAACCTTCGGGTTTTTAAAACTGCGCCCGGAGGCTATCCGAAGGCCCAGAGAGGGTCAATGGTTTGTTTTGTCAGCCGGACTGGCCGGCTGGCCATTAGAATCTTGGCCCTGAGAGTTTCTTCTGGAGTTCCACCTGAAAGGCCATGACATCCTCCTGCGACGGCTTGTAGCCCGGGTCCTCTGCGGACAATCCCAAGCGCCCCAGTTGATCAACGGTCCAGGTCGCCGTGATGCCATCACTGAAGGTGACACTCCCGCTCGCCAGAGCGCCGGGGCGCGTGATCTGATCGACTGACAACGAGACCCCGGCACCATCGCCGAGCAGACCTTCCGAATCAGGTAAAGACCCATCCGCACCACCGAGTGCCCCAGGGTCCTGGTCCTCAAGTGCTTGCTCCGGAATCGGTCCAGCCTCGTGATCCAGGCCCGTCTCCGGTTTCGGTTCGGGCTCAACGGAGGGCGCCGGTTCGGGATCCTGCGGCATCAACCCGAGGTCATCGACCAGGAATCGCACCTCCATGTAGGTCAGGCTGACGCCCAGCTCGGAATCCAGCTTCAATTGGATCTCCGAGAGG
>DEAY01000071.1 GCA_002348345.1 Verrucomicrobia bacterium UBA2970 | reverse complement strand
TGCAGTGGAAAGGGCTGGCATGGCCCCTCCTGGTCGATTCCCTCAATCTGATGGGGGTTGAGGGGATCCCTCTGACTTACTTTCTGGACGAACAGGGCACGGTCCGCGCGGTGAATCCTCGCCCTTCCCAGCTAAATGCCTTTATGCGGCAGAAGCCTCTTCCCTGGAGCGGTTCGGATTGGTTGGCGCCTGACCCGAGTGATTTGCTATCCGAGAGCGGGTTGTCCGACAAGGAGGCGGCCACCCGTCTGGTTCTCTGGGGGCAGGAACCCGGGTTGGATCGGGCGATCGAGCGCCTTGAATCGATCGTTTCCGAGGCCCCTGATGAGGCGTCGGCTCATTTCAGGCTCGGGGTGGCTTATCGTTGTCGGTTTGATGGTCCCGGCCGGTTGCCGTCCGATTTCCGAGAGGCAGTGCAGTCCTGGGGGCGTGCGCTCGGGCTCAACCCGAATCAATATATCTGGCGGCGTCGAATCCAACAGTATGGTCCCCGGCTCGACAAACCTTATTCTTTTTATGATTGGGTGCGTCAGGCACGTCGGGAATTGGCGGCTCGAGGGGAGGTTCCGCTGAGGTTGGCGATTGAACCGGCGGGTGCGGAATTCGCTGACCCGCAGGTCGAGTTTCCGGATGAAGCGAGCGTGGAAACCGATCCCGATCCCGAGGGGAAGGTGGCTCGTGACACGGCGGAGTGGATAGCGGTTGAAGCCGTTGCCGTGCCGGCGATGGTTGGAGGTGGTGAAGCGGTAAGGATTCACCTGGAATTGACGCCCGATTCCGATCGGATGGTTCATTGGAATAACGAGGGCGAAGATTTGATCATCTGGATGAATGACGACTCGAAATGGCAGTTCGAGAAACGCTTTCAACGCCACCCCAATCCGCCCCTGCCGATTTCGATGGAAGGAAGGCGTTTGGAATTTGAGATTCGGTCCTCGAAACGGATTCGGGCGGGTGAACATCGTCTCAGAGGATATGCACTGTATTCCGTTTGTGACGCCCTGAACGGGCAGTGCCTTTATCGACGGCAAGATTTTTCCGTGATTGTTCAGGTGAAGGGGGAACAGTAAGCCCAATGAAGAAAGGCGATGGCCAGCCATTGAAATCCGATCGAATGAAACCCATGATATTGAAATGGACGAAGTGGCTTTGTGGGGCCGTTTTGCTGGGAAGCGTTGCCCCGGCAGGCTGGGCCGCCGATCATGAGGGGCCTGGCTTGAAGCGGGGAGAGAAGGTGCCCTGGTTTTCTCTGTCGGATCAATCGGGAGTGACCCACACTTTGGCCGGACTCCTCGGCCAAAACAAGAAGTTGGCGGTGGTCTTCTACCGATCCGCCGATTGGTGACCCTTTTGCCAGCGGCAGTTAGTTGAACTGCAAGAGAATCGGTTGAAGCTGGATCAGGCCGGAATCCAGGTCGTCGGGGTGAGCTATGACCCCGTCGATGTTCTCGCGAGGTTTGCCAAGCGGCGGGAAATCTCTTTTCCGCTGCTTTCGGACTCCGGTAGCAAAGTGATCGAGGCCTTTGGAATCCGGAATGAATCGCGGGAAGACGGGTTGCCTCATCCCGGGACTTTTTTGATCGGGGCCGATGGCTGAGTGAAGGCAAAGCTCTTTCACCAGGGCTACTGGAAACGACACGTGACGGCGGAAATCATTCGTGCCGCCGGGGTCGAGGACCCGGGATGACTAACCCCCGATACAACTCATCGTGCGTGCGGGCTGAATGAAGTCGGTTTGACCGATGCGATGACCCGCTTCTTTTTGGGCGACAATGGCTTTCAAGCCATCGATCATCTCCTGGTCGGAGGCGTCGCCTCGGAGGAATGGCTTGAAGTCGTGTTCCCTCAAGCTGAAGAGACAGGTTCGTACCTGCCCATCGGCAGTGAGCCGGAGGCGATTGCAGTGTCCGCAGAAGGGTTGCGTGACCGGCGCAATCAAACCGAGTTCCGCGTCCGTGCCGTTGATGCGCCAACGCTGGGCTGTTTCGGCTGAGTGATTTGGTTTCCTGGGGGTCAGTTCGAATCGGTTTCGGAGTCGGTCGAGGATTTCGCTGCTGGAGACGACATAGTCTCGTTGCCAGGACTTGGTTGAGTCGAGCGGCATGAACTCGATGAAGCGAACCGCGATCTGCTCGTCCAGAGCGTAGTGGCAAAGGGCTTCCATCTCGTGGTCGTTGAGGTTTCGGATGACCACGGCGTTGATCTTGATCGGATGGAAGCCAAGGCGTTTGGCGATGCGGACCGAGTCAAGAACCTCGTCGAGACCGGCCATTCCGGTGAGCCGCTTGAAGTTGTCCTGGTCAAAGGAATCCAGGCTGATGCTGATGCGGTGAAGGCCGGCCGCTTTGAGAGCCTCGGCGAACTTGGGAAAGAGAAAGCCATTGGTGGTCATGGCGAGGTCCTTGACCCCCTCGATCGCCGACAGTCTTGAGACCAAGTTCGCGATGTTCTGACGCAGAAGAGGTTCGCCGCCCGTGAGCCGGATCTTGGTGATTCCGCACGAGACGGCCATTCGGGTGAAACGCTCAATCTCCTCGAAGGTCAGGATTTCATGCTTGGGCTTCCACGAGTGACGAATGGCCTTTGAGGGCGTGTGCCGCCAGCGGTCCCGAAAGAAATTTGCGGCTGCCTCTGTTTCTGGTAGACAGTAGAGGCAGCGGAAATTGCAGCGATCGGTGACGCTAATTCGAAGGTCCCTAAGGGTCCTTCCGTGTGAGTCAACTAACGACGTCTCAGGGCTCATCGGGAGGTGAAATCGAAGGGGGAAGCTCAAGGATCTTGACGCCACCGCTTTGGTTGATCTCAACATTGAGATTGTAGTTGGTGTGAGTCACCGGTGTTTGGAATCCCGTCACCAAGAGCTCTGCACCCTTTCGATTGGCGCCTCCGGCAAGCCCCTTGCGGATCCATTCGATGCGACGTGAGATGGTGAGTTCATTGCGAAGTTTGTTCACTTGCGCCCGGAGCATCGAGAGGTCGTTGAATTGTCGTTCGACCCCGGCCTTTTCCGTCTGCAATCGTTTCAGTTCTCGGAGCAGGAACTCGCGATCGCCATCGGAGGCGGTCAACTTGAATTCAGCCTCATCGATTCGAGATTGAAGCGACTCCATTGAACGATTGAGCTTTTCGACGCGCTGCCCCATCTGCGTTCGTTCGGCTACTAATTTCTTGATCTGCAGGTCGCGATCCGCGACTTCCTCCAATGCCGTTCGTGTCTCCAGAACGGCGGCATCCGCTCTAGCGGTTTCCTTGGCCAGGTCACCGGAAAGGGCTTGGTATTGCTGGCGCATTCCAGCGAGCTCGGCGCTGGTTTCTGTCAGTTCAGATCGTAGGACGGTGTTCGTCTGCTGAGACTGATCGAGATTCACCGCGGTCTCGGTGAGTTCGGATTCGATGGTTTTAATTCTCTGCTGATTCACCGCGTCTTGCTCGACGGCCCGGATATGCCGATAGATCAGGCCACCGATGAGGCCGACGCAAACGAGCCCCAGGAGCAGAGAGCCTTTATTGCCACTCATTTAGGTTAAAATGAAGGGGGGCGGCATTTTTTGCAAGCCTTCTAGCGGGGGGCGATTGGATTGTGTGTCAGGGGGAAGGGGAATCCCGCTTCAACTTCTCGAGAGGTCGTCCTCCAACGCCAACTGAGGCTTGGCGACCGATTCATTGGTTGGGGGGGGGACGGAACCCAGGTCGGTCGACTTCGGCGCCGTCTTCCCCGTCCGATCATCCAGTCCCGGTTTCTCGAGGGATCTGGCTCTTGCAATCAGTCTTTCGTGTTCTAAATTGGCGGTGTGGAGATCCCCCAGGAGATTCCAGTTATGATTCTACCCAACGCGACGTTGTTCCCGAGGACGATGTTGCCGCTCTATATTTTCGAGCCCCGCTATCGTCGGATGTTGGTTCGAACCCTTGAGGGGGATCGTTTGTTCGCGGTTGCGATGAAGCGGTTTGATTGTTCGCGGGAGTTACCGTCTCGAGTCGCCGGTCTCGGAATGGTCCGAGTGGCTGTTCGGAATGATGACGGCACCTACCATATCGTGTTGCAGGGACTCTCGAGAATCGAGCTTGGGAAGGCCGTCTCTTACCGGCCGTTTCGGCGCCATCGATTTGAATTGATCGTGCCCGAAAGCGAGGAGACACCCGGTTTGCGATCGCTGATGCAACGAATC
This sequence comes from Verrucomicrobia bacterium UBA2970, assembly GCA_002348345.1. Lineage (GTDB taxonomy): Bacteria > Verrucomicrobiota > Verrucomicrobiia > Limisphaerales > AAA164-E04 > UBA2970. The sequence continues at coordinate 14,389 of DEAY01000071.1, read as the reverse complement.
GTTGGGTTGGTCAAGATTCGGCTTCAACAGGGGTCAGAGGTATCGGTTGAAATCTTGAAAGGGTTGGCCTGTGAGTCCGCCTCTGATTTCGAAAGTCCGGAATCGACAGAATCGATAGAGGAGGCTCTGGTGAAGATGGCGGGCATTGCCGATCCGGAGCAACTGGTCGATCTGATTGCCTGTACACTCCTGACGATTCCCCGGGAGCGGCAAACGATGTTGGAAGTGGTCGGGATCGAGGCCCGTCTCAATGCCCTGGTGGGTTTCCTTTCCGCTGAAGTGGCTCGCAATGCTTGACCCCTCGAAACAGAAGTGGCACCGGGTTCCGCTCGACGAAGAGGGCTTGGACGGAGCCGGTCGGGAAGAAATCATGAGCGCCCTGTTTGAAAGCTTCGTCACCCAACAGGGAAGCTTGGGGTTGTCCCTGCTGGGCGAACTCCCGGGAGTCGATGGAGCCACCCAGAGCCCGGACCTTGAGAATGCCAAGTTGGTGATCGATCAACTCGAGATGCTCGAGCACAAGAGCCGGGGTAATCTGAGCCCCGAAGAGGCTGCTTTCCTCCGCAAAACAGTGACGGTTTTGAGAGAAGCTTTCGCGGTCAAGCTGGACTTGCTTCGAGATGTGGATCGCTCCTGAACGGCTTTTCGGGGCGTTATGGTATTTTGGGGAGCAACCAATCAATGGCGTCGCTGAGCCGTGTGGCGGCGCGTTGGATCGTTCGGTGAAACCGGATGAGTTTGGGGATCTTGGTCGGATGGCGCGCGAGGGTCAGGCCAAGTTTCGGAAGGCTGATCCTCATATCGCGCGTGACCAGGCGGTTGAAATCAAGGGGCAGATCATCGTTTGCGGAATCGGAAATGACCCGGAGGATGAGGCTGGGAATCCTGTGGGACGCGGCGACCTGGCAAATCGGTTCGGATTCCATTTCAACGGCATCGTGTCCGGTCGCCTCCCACAGCAGAGCTTTCTCTGAACGGGTGACTACGATGCGATCCGAACATCGGAAGCGACCGGCCCGGGCGCCTTCGAAGTCTCCCTCGAGTTTGACCGGGAGTGGTTGGGGAAACTGGAACAGGACGGTTCCTGTCTCCAAGTTGGGATTCAAGCCGCCGGCGAATCCGGCGCTGATGACCGCTTGTGGCCGATGATGGTCCAGGTAATTCGAAAGGGATTGCGTCGCGTTTTTCCGGCCCATTCCGGTGTGGAGAGTCTTTAAATCACGACGTTTCCGCCTCAACACTTGGGATTCCTCGGGGACAGCGAAGCAGATGATCACGGACGGGGTGGGATGGCCGATCGGGAAACGATGGGCTGAGGGAGCGGTGTCGGGCGGATGGTCTCCGCGATGCTTCAAGGCCGATTTAGGAAAGGTTGGTTTGGTCCTCAAGGAGTTGGCGATAGGTTGCCAGCGCGAGGAGAGGCCAGGTGTTGCGGTACATGTCGTATTTGAGGTAAAATACCTTGGGGAATCCCGTGCCCGTTGTTTCATGTTCCGTCCATGAGCCATCGGCATTCTGTGTGTCGATGAGGTGCTGGACGCCCCGAGTCAGGCTGGGCGATTGACGATCCCCGAACGTGCAGAGCCCCATGACAGCCCAGGCGGTTTGGGACGGAGTGCTTGGTCCTTGCCCCTTGAAGACGGGATCATCGTAGGTATTGCACCGCTCTCCCCATCCGCCATCGGCGTTCTGAATCCGTTCCAACCAGGTGCGGGCTGCTTGGAGAAATGATTCCTCCGACGGCACCCCGATGGCGTTCAGGCCTCGAAGCACCTGCCAGGTTCCATAGACATAATTGACGCCCCAGCGACCATACCAGGATCCATCCGGTTCTTGTTGGCTGCGCAGGTAATCGACGGCTTTGACGACCTGAGGATGATCGAGCGAGAATCCCTCGTAACCGAGCAGCTCCAAAATCCTCGCGGTGATGTCGGCGCACTCGGGATCCAGCATGGCATTGTGATCGGCAAACGGGACTTTTTCCATGATGCTTTTGGTGCAGTCCTTATCAAAAGCAGCCCATCCTCCGTCCCGACATTGAAAGGTCAGGAGCCAATCCAATCCCCGTTTGAAGCAGGCATCCCGACGGGCGATGTCCGTTGTTGGGGTCAATCGTAAGGCCATCAGCACCATCGCGGTGTCGTCGACATCAGGATTCCACTTGTTCTCATGTTCAAAGACCCAGCCACTGGGTTCGACCTCCACAGGATTCTTGTAATACCAATCCCCTCGAAAACGGATTTCCTTACTGATCAACCATTCCGTGGCTCGGACGAGGGCCGGGTGATCCTCGGGGACCCCGGACTCCCTGAGGCAGATGCAGGTAATCGCGGTGTCCCAGACCGGCGAGAGGCAGGGTTCGATCCATACGGAGGTCTCGGTTTCGTGCTCAAGATTCTTAAGCTCTCGTTCCGCCCGCTTCACCTGGGGGTGATCATCCGGGTAACCCAGTGCCTTCAAGGCTATCAGCGAATTCAGCATGGCCGGGAAGATGGCGGCCAGACCATTGGATCCTTCGAACCGTTCAAGCATCCAGGCTTCCGATCGTTCAAGCGCCCGCCGGCGAAATGGGTGCAGGCCGTTCTGGGCGAACCACTCGGCGAATCGGTGGAGTCGATCGAGATAAATGAAAAAATTACGCCAAGTGATCCGCTTGGGATCGCGCCGGAGCGCCAAGTCCCGTTCGTTGAAGCCTTCCGGATAGAGTTCATCCAAATCGATGGGATTCTTGAGCTTCCGAGTGGGCTTGAAGTGATTGATGATGGAAAGCGGAACCAGCATGGATCGGGTCCAATTGCTCATTTCATGGAAGTTTACATGGAACCATTTCCCGATGAGAATGACTTCACAAGGAATGGTCGGGACGTGCTTCCAGGGAAAGAGTCCTAGCAGGGCGAGGTAGAGTTTGGAAAAGGTATTCATTCTCGGGACCCCGCCAAGGTTGAGGGCAACTTCGCGTGCCCGCAGCATTCGTTTGTCGGTTTCGGGGACACCCGCAAGCTTCAAGGCAAGGTAGGCCTTGATCGTGGCATTGACCTCCGGGGGGCCTCCGTAATAGATGTTCCAACCGCCGTCCGGCAGTTGCATCGAGAGAATGTGATTGATTGCTTTGCGTTGCCACACCTCGTCGACCTTTCCGTTCCAGTGGTGATAGCAAATCATGTCTGAGACCAGGGTGGAATCCACCATCAGCTCTCCGACCCAGTAGTGATCATCGATCTGTTCCCCGATCAGGAACTGGTGAGATCGCTCGACCGTTTGGCAAAGGCGATGTTTGAGGTTTGCCAGGAATGAGGTCTTTTCCTCGTGTTCCGAGACGAACTGACGTGAACTTAAACTCATCAAGCGATGCTTCCCGATTCCGAATCGAAACCCGATCGAATTCGGCAAAACATAGTTGATAACAAGCCGGAATCGTTCGGTTCAACCTAAAATAGGTCAGGAAGACCGTTAACACAGGGTTCGGCCCAAATCAAATCTCGATTCGAACGGGGGCCCGGGATAGAGTTCGCGGCTCAAAAGGCGAATGCGTTTTTTGATGTTGAATTGGCGAGACCCGGGAAATCCTTTGGCCGGAGGGGCGGAACGCGTGACTTTGGGTTATCTGGCGGCACTCGTTCGCCGGGGGCATGAGGCCTATTGGTTTTCCAACGGATTTGCTGGGTGTGACGAGCGTGCTGCATTTGAAGGGGTTCAAATCGTGCGAGGCGGCTCGGTGGGAAGTTCCATCCTTCGAGCCCGTGCCTGGCTCAAGCGGCAACCTGAGTTTGACTTGGTGATCGATCAACATCACGGAATTCCATGGTTTGCCCCCTGGTGGTGTGGGACGCGGAGCGTTGCCATGATCCATGAAGTGTTGGGGCCGATATGGCACAGCTTCTATTCGCCTCCTTTGGCCGCCCTCGGCCGATGGCAGGAGCGCTGGTTGATTCGCCTTTATCGAAGGATCCCATTCTGGTCGGCTTGCCCATCGACCAGGGAGGCGCTTCTCGGACTCGGGGTGAAGGGGGTGACCTTGATTCCCTATGGCGTGGAAACCAAACCGATCGTGCCCTATCCCGGAAAGCGGTTGGTGGAGCCCATCCGCCTGGCCGTCGTGTCCCGACTCGCCCCAAACAAGCGGATCGAGCATGCCATTGAGGCGGTGCGGATTCTTCGGGCTCGAGGACGAGAGGTGTTTCTATCGATTGCGGGGGAGGGGGAAATGATGGATGCGTTGGTTGAGCGGGTCCGTCGGTGGAATCTTGAAGAGGTGGTTCGGTTTGAGGGGCGACTCGATGAAAAGGAGAAGGACGCCTTGTTGGCCCAGGCGCACTTACTGCTCCATGCCTCCGTGCGGGAGGGGTGGGGGCTTAATGTGATCGAGGCCAATTGCATGGGAACGCCGGCCGTCGTTTATCCGGTGGCCGGATTAATTGAATCCACGATAACCGGGGAAACCGGATGGGTCGTGGCGAAAGAAACCCCTGCCGCATTGGCCGATGGGGTGGAACAATTCCTCAGTGATCCCGCGCTCTATGAACGATGCCGGCGGGGCGCTTGGGAGCGGAGCGGTGCCTTCCACTGGAGCCAGGTCTTGCCCGCCGCCTGTGACTGGCTGGAAGCCCAGGCTCGGAGTTGACCGATGAAGTCTTTCCCCCATCGGTTCCTTGTGTGGACGGGCTCGGCGATTTCCCTATTTTGCCTTTACCTGGTGTTCCGATCCGTTCCGCTCGAGGCCTTTGTTGGGGAATGGAAGCAGGTTCGCTGGCCCATGGTGCTTCCGGTCGTGGGGGTGTTTTACCTGGGGGTATACTTCCGAGGATCGCGCTGGTGGTGGCTATTGCCAGTCCCCGGGGTGAAGTTGACCCGCCGTGGGTTGTGGCAAGGGGTCTTTGTGGGATATGCCTTCAATAATATTCTTCCCTCCGGGCGGGTGGGGGAACTGGCGCGTGCCCTTTTCGTGGCAAAAGCGTTCAAACTGCCGGTGTCTCGAGTGTTGGGCACCGTCGTCAATGATCGTGTTTTCGATAGCCTCATCCTTTTGTTTCTGGTGGGATCGACCTCGCTTTGGATCTTTCCGCTCCAAGGCGATGGGGAGGTCTCCCTTGGGGGATTTCACCTGTCCGCTGCCACACTCAATCCCCTGTTTGTGAATGTCGCTTTGGGAAGTCTGGGCATTATCTTGATGGTGCTGCTCCTTCTGATTCCTCGGGTTGCTGAGTTCCTCAATGGCCTGGTGGGGCGTCTCCCGTTCCTACCGGGTCGGTTTCGAGATCGATGCCAGCGTTTTGTGGGTGGGATGCTCGAGGGGCTTCGAGCGGTCTGCCAACTACGGCGACTGGGGTGGGTGAGTTACTTCACATTTCTCATTTGGGGTCTCAATGCTGCCGCAGCCTACGCTTTGGCATGGGCCATTCCTGGTTTGGAGATGACTTGGTTTCAAGCCATTGGCCTGATGGCGTTGGTGTCGGTTTGTGCCGCCATTCCGGCGGCTCCCGGCTATTGGGGGCTCTATGAGGCGGGAATGATCATCAGTTTTCAGGTGCTCGAGATTCACGAAGATCAGTCCATCGCGTTGGTGTATGCCGTCACCATGCACCTCATCTACTACCTGCCGACGACGATTCTCGGGTTGATCTGGGCGTTCCGGTCTGCGATCTCGCCGGGCGCCTCGCTGGCAGTGCCCGATTTGGAGAAGGAGCGCGACGAGGAACAATAGGTTTGCAGGGAAGGAAGCGCGCGCAATTGGGATTCAACGCTGCTCGGCGATTCGATCGAACTGAATCGCTAAATCGAAATCTTTCTCGGTGAGCCCTCCCTCGTCGTGGGTCGTCAGTTTCAGTTCGACCTTGTTCCAGCGAATATCGATATCGGGATGATGCCATGCCGATTCCGCTGCCACGGCGATGGCGTCGACAAATCGAATGGCGGTGGGAAAGTCAGGAAACTGATAGGTGCGGGTTAGCTGGTCATCGGTCCGGGTCCACTTCCCGATCCCGCCGAGCCTGTTTGAGATTTCTGATTCAGTGAGTCTTGGCATCGCTTGTCGTTGAATCTGAATGGCAATGAGCCGGGAACGCCTCGGCAGGCGCCGCTCCGGGAGAGGCGTTGAGATGATCCCGAGTGATCCAGCCGCCGCCCAGCACCAGGTCGTCCTGATAGAGAACGCAGGCCTGTCCAGGGGTGATCGCTCGTTGAGGTGCATGAAGTTCCACGGTGGCTCGGCCCTCGGATTGAGGGCGGATAGTGGCCTGGGTGCCCTCGTGATTGTAGCGGATCTTGGCCAAGGCCTCGATGGTCTGGGGAGGGGTCGCAAAGGGGATCCAGTTACATCGTTCAATGATGAAGGATGACAGCTCAAGGCGATCGGCATCCCCGACGATCACTCGATTGGTTTCCGGGTCGAGTCTCAGGACGTAGAGCGGTTTTGGGGCCGCGATGCCGAGGCCCTTGCGTTGGCCGATCGTATAGAATTCGACGCCCTCGTGGTGGCCCAAGACGTCACCTGCCTCGGAGACGATTTCGCCTTGATGGGGGGTCACCATTTTCGATTGGGTGAGGAAGGCCTTATAGTCTTTGTCCGGAACAAAGCAGATCTCCATGCTCTCTTCTTTTTCGGCCGTGCGAAGATCACTGTCCCGGGCGATCTCGCGGCTCTCGGACTTCACCAAATCTCCAAGGGGCATCAGAACGTGTTGGAGTTGCTCCTGTTTGAGGGAAAACAAGAAATATGATTGGTCTTTCCGTTGGTCGCGGCCTCGTTTGAGGAGAAACCGGGACGGGTCTTCCTCTGAGGCTTCAATTCGAGCGTAGTGCCCCGTGGCCACCTTTTCGGCGCCGAGTTTTTGGGCCCGGCGAATCAAGGTGCCGAATTTGAGCTTTTCATTGCACATCACGCAAGGATTGGGGGTTCTCCCCGCCCGGTATTCTGCCGCGAAGTATTCGATGACTTGCTTTTGAAAGTCCTCGGCTTCGTCGACGAGATAGAAGGGAATGCCGAGTCGATGGGCGACACTGCGGGCATCCATCACGGCTTGCGGACCGCAACACTTGTCTTCCGCGCGCGAGATGCAGTCCTGTGGCCAGAGTTTGAGGGTGATTCCGATGACCTCGTAGCCTTGTTCTTGAAGCAAGGCTGCTGCGGCGGACGAATCAACGCCTCCACTCATGCCTAATACGATTCGCTCTTTCTGCGATCCTCTCACTCGGGGGAGAACCTAGAGTCCATGAGGGCGGCTGTAAAGTCCGGGGCTCGAGAGCTGGGAGGGGAAGGGGAAATGGAACCCGGAGGCGTGAGATTGCTGGTAATCCGGGGATAATTCTGGAAGCCTAGGAGGGAAAAGGAAGCATCGAACCAGACCCGTTTGGATTGGGATCAGAATGACCGAGTCGAAACCTGGAGGACCTTGATGACCTTGCGTGATAAGCCGATCGATGCTCTTCGGTGTTCCGATTGTCTGATCGGAACCTTGAAGCGGGATCCGTCAACCCAGGGTGTGGCAACCTTGGTGGCCATCGGAAACGGGGGGGTGACTGGGGTCCCGTTGCCATGGCTTGCCGTCGTGGGAGGAATGATCTGGTCGGGCGGACCGATGGTGGCATGGGGGTGTTGGTTGCTGAATGCCGCAATGAGAGAATGCAAAGTGCGAGGATGAACCTCAGACAGGTCCAAAAGGCAGTCGGACAGATGTTGGTTTGTCTGGGAACCTGCCTTCTCCCGGGTGGTTTGGCATGGGCGCAAGGGGGTGAGATCGGGAGACCAGGGGGATTATCGTCCGAGTTTCAGGAGCGTGAGAATCTTTTTTCGATCGGGGGTCGCAAGGTTCGGCTTGGATCGGATGAGTTCGCGCGTCATGCGCTGGTGGTCGCCGGCACGATTCATCTCGAGGGGGAAATCGAGCGCAACCTCCTGGTGTTGGGGGGAACGGCCGTTGTCGATGGTCGAGTGGGGGGCGATGTGTTTGTTATCGGAGGCTCGGCGATCTTTGGGCCGCGGGCAGAAATCGGTGGGGAGACATTCCTGGTCGGCGGACCCTTTGAGTTTGATTCCCAGGCGCGGTTTCATGGCGACCAGACAGAGGTTGTCCTGGACTGGCTTCTGCCGGGGTTCCGGAAACTGGGAACACTCGTCGCCAACACGGTCCTTCTCGCCCGGCCCTTTGCCCCTAATCTCACCGAGACGTGGTGGTTGGTTGGCGGGCTTTATTTGGTGAATCTCATGATTCTCCTCCTGTTGCCCCGGCCGATGCAGGTTTCGGTGGATGCGTTGCGTCGAGAGCCATTGACCTCGGCTGTGGTGGGGGTTTTGGTGATGATTCTAGTCGGCCCTCTCCTGGTGTTGCTGGTTGCCAGTGGATTCGGGATTCTGCTGATTCCCTTTCTGGTTTGTTTGGGGAGCGTTGCCTTGCTCCTGGGAAAGGTTGCGGTCTATGAGGCCCTCGGGCGGCGAGTGGTGGCCCATTGTGGCTTGCGCCAGGAAATCCCGGCCTTGGGCTTTACGATCGGGAGCCTTTGCTTCCTGATGGCCTACATGATCCCCATCGTGGGATTCTTGGCCATTGGATTGGTGGTCCCGTGGGGAATCGGCGCGGTGTTGTGGGCCGCTTTTCGGGCGTTTCGTCGACGAATGGGAGCGCGGATGAATGAGTCCAATGGGTTTGTGGGGGAAGGGGCGCGCGGGGCCTTGAAGTTGGGATCGGGTGGGAATCCTGTGGCAGCGGCGCACTGGGTGAAGGAAGGTGTTGATCCCGTTGAGATCGCCGATGACGTCGATCGGGTTGGGTTTTGGCCGCGGATCGCGGCGACGGGCTTGGATCTGATCTTGTTTGGATTCTTTTTTTCCATTCTCGTCTCGGATACGGGGCCCGGATCGACTCGTTTGATGGGGTTTGCTTGGTTGATATACCACCTTGTCTTTTGGGCTTTCAAGGGAACGACCCTCGGGGGAGTCATTATCGGGATCCAGTGCGTGACATGCGACCGGAGACCGTTGACCTGGGGAACCGCCGGGATTCGGCTCTTGGGCAGCGTCTTTTCGGCGCTTGCCTTCCTGATCGGATTTTTTTGGGCGAGTTGGAGTCGAGAACGTCAGTCCTGGCACGACATCATAGCGGGGACGATCATGATCCGGATGCCAAAGGGGGTCCGCGACAAAAAGCTTCGGTCCGTCGCTCGCGGTCCGGAGCCTAAGGTGCCCGACGCGGGCGACCTGAAAACGGTTTCCTAGGTGGTTCCGGTTTTCCGAGGGCCCGGTAGGCCGTTCGGAAATGCAATTTGCTGACCTGGCCGAATTCGCTCTCGCCATGAGTCCCGAGGAAGGTCTTTGCCGCCTCGTCGACCTGCCGGGAAGCGCCTTTGGGGAGTCGGAGATTATATTGCTTCTCCAGTTTTCCCAGGCGCTCGACGAAGGTGTGACGGGCCAAAATGGAAGCCGCGGCGACGGCGACGTCGGATTCCGCCTTGTGTCGTTGGCGGAGCTCAATCTCCTTGCCCATCGACATCATGGCCCGTTCGGTGACCGATTTGCTGGTCGCGAACTGGTCGCTGATCGCCAGTTGAGGGTCCGGATTCATCCGGTGCCGCTGCCCCATGAGATTCTCGATCACCCGGGCGTGTCCCCAGGCCAAGAGTTTGTTGACGGATCGCATGGTGGCATAGAGTCGATTGTAGGCTTCATTTCCGATCGGAACGACAGTGGAAACGCACTGGGGATGCTTCTTGATCACCTCGGCGAGGGTGGCGATTCGACGGTCTGAGGAGATGCTCTTGGAATCCATGATGCCTTCCTTTTCGAAGTCTTTGACGATGGACTCGTTGACGTAGACGCCCGCGATGCAGAGGGGGCCGAAGAAATCCCCTTTCCCGCTTTCGTCGACACCAATCCTAGGAAGCAGCCGGTCGGGATCAAGAAGGTCCTCGTATCCGAGTCGGGCCTCGCCAAGGATTTCGGGTTCGAGGATGAACTGGACGAAATCCTGAGTTCCCTTGCCCTGCACCACCAGTTTTCCGCTGGTGTAGTACGCGACATTGATCTTTTCCTGAGTTGCCGCAAACTCCGTGTGCGCGAGTTCCTTGAATCGGTAACCCTTTGCGTGGAGGGATTGCTCGAGTTGCTTTCCCTGTGAGGGCGTGAGCTTGCAGGTGTAGGTTGTGATTTCCTTGGGCGGCATGAAACGCAGTCCTTTAGTTTGAAGGGAACGATGCCAAACTCGGCGACAATCGTTAAGCATTTACTCCGTTGGTATCGAGCCGAAGCCCGGGACTTGCCCTGGCGGCGGGCGGTGGGTCCCTATGGCGTCTGGATTTCGGAGATCATGTTGCAGCAGACGCAGGTGAAGACCGTGATCCCATACTGGAGCCGGTGGATGGAGCGGTTTCCAAACCTTTCCTCTCTGGCTGTTGCCTCTGAAAGTGAGGTACTCAAACACTGGGAGGGCCTGGGATATTACTCGCGTGCGCGAAATCTCCATCGGGCCGCGAAGGTGATCCAAGCCGATTGGAAGGGTCGGTTTCCGCGATCCTATGAGGCAATGCTCTCCTTGCCTGGGATTGGTCGCTATACCGCTGGTGCCATCGCGAGTATCGCGTTTAATCAGCCTCGGCCGATTGTCGATGGGAATGTGACCAGGGTGCTCACTCGCTTGGATGGGATTCGAGAGAGCGTGCGGGAGCGACGCGTGAACGAAGGGCTTTGGACGGTTGCCGAGGAATTGGTGCGGGCTGCCGGTCGGACCCGGCCGGCGGAAGATCGGGCCTGTGGGGACCTCAACCAATCATTGATGGAATTGGGGGCGATGGTGTGCCTTCCCCGCGCGCCGCACTGCATGCTTTGTCCCGTGCGTCGATCGTGTGTGGCGCGTCGGGAAGGGGCCGTCGTCGCCATCCCCAATTTGGGTCCTAGGCGAGCGGTGGTGGTCCGTTCCTTCGTGGCGTTGGTTCTGGTGAAAGGGGGGCGCTACCTGGTGAGCCAGCGAGATAAGGGAGGGGTCAATGGCGGACTTTGGGAGTTTCCCAATTGGGAAACGGATCGAGAGGACTCTGAAGGGAGGGATCGACTGGCGAGGGAAGGACTCGATTGGGATCAGTTTCAATCCTTGGGAACCCTGAAGCATTCGATTACCCACAACCGGATCACCCTTCAAGTGCTTGGCGGATCGCTTCGGGGTTCGTGCTGTTTTCGCCCGAAGAATTCAAAGTGGCTCAGGTTGGATGAGCTGGAAAACCGGGCGTTCACCGCCGTTGATCGGAAGATCTTAAGGCGACTTGTCCCGAAACTGGACCGAAGTGTTTGGATCGACGTCTAAATCAGGCCGTGGTGTTCAGGGGGTTATGGGGCTGGCTTGGTGTCGTTCCTGCTGCCGGGGTCTCCGGTATCAGGGGGCTTAATTATGAGCAGCTTGACGGAGACCTCCCTACTGAAAAACGGGCGACGATTGGTAAGGGGTTTGCTACCATTGACGGACTGATGGTGGTGTGGAAGAGACTTCAGGTGAGGAAAGCAGGGCGCAGAGCGGTCGGTTGGCTCCGATGGGGAACGGTGATGATCGTTGCCCTGGGCTCACCGCTCGTGGCTTCGACGACTCCTTCAAGCATCGGTGAGTTGGTCGAAATCCAGCAGCGGATTCAAGCCGTTTTGATTCCATGTCAGCGGGCGACGGTGGGCATTGGCGATGGCGGGAGCGGGGTGATTGTATCGGCCGACGGGCTGGTTTTGACCGCGGCCCATGTCTCGATGCGTCCGGGGCGTCGAGTCACCGTCAGATTGCATGATGGACGTCGAGTGACCGCCGAAACCCGGGGGCTCAATCAGTTTGCCGATGCGGGATTGATTCAAATTCTCGATCAGGGGAAGTGGCCGTTTGTGGAGATGTCCCTTGCCCCTCGATCAAAGGCAGGGGATTGGTGTTTCGCTTTGGGGCATCCGAGCGGATTCGATCTGGATCGGGGGCCCGTCCTGCGGGTCGGACGGGTGATCGGGGCTCATGCCTTGGTGATGAGAACCGACTGTCATCTCATTGGGGGAGATTCAGGCGGGCCTTTGTTCGATCTGACGGGAAAAGTGATCGGAATACACAGCCGCGTTTCCGAGGAAATCGATGATAACTATCACGCGCCGATCGCGGCGTTCCGGCGACACTGGAAATTGTTTCAGGCGAATGAGGCGGTTCAAATAAGCTCCGATAATGAAGGGGGGTTCCTGGGGGTCCAGTCGGAGCTCAGCTTGCAGGGGGCCCGAGTGCGAGTTGTCTTTCCAGAGACGCCGGCTTTCGCTGCAGGACTGCTTGAAGGGGACGTGATCACGGCCGTCGATGAGATCGTGGTTTTTGATCCCGACGAATTGGGCTGGGCGCTCGCACGACATCCGCCGGGGACTGAGGTGCGGATTGATTTGATCCGGGGGAGTCGTCAACAGACATTACTCGTCAAATTGGGGCGTCGCCCCGAAGAATTCCGTCGTTAGGAAGGGTTTGGGCCGATGCGGACTTTTTTTCATTTCAGTGTTCGGTGGCACTATCTGGTGACCTTGGCCGTGATCCTGGCCCTCTCGTTGGCTACCATGGGGCACGTGGCCAATTCAGTGGATTACTTGCGTCCCGGGGAGCGTACGAACGGTAACCAGATGCTCGCGCTCTTTGAGCCGGTGACCCAGCAGACTCGATCGGCGGTCGTTGAGGTGGTCAGTGACTCGGCGGTGGTCTCGATGGGAACGGTGGTGTCCCCGCTCGGCTATATCGTTGCGAAGGAAACTGAGATTGGGGAGCGTCCGATGGTTCGACTCCCTGGAGGACAGGTGATGGCCGGGAAGGTCTTGGCGACGGATCCGCTCCTTGATCTTGCTCTCTTGGTTGTGCCGGGCGCTCGCCTCAGGGCCGTTCGTTGGGGCCGGTCCGAATCGCTCAAGATTGGGGATTGGGTGGTGTCCCCCGGTCAGGAGAAGCGGTCATGGGTTGGTGTGATCAGTGCCAAACGGCGTGAGATAAAGCGGGTGGGCGGTGCCCTAGGAGTGAGACTGGCGGGGCGCGGAGGTCCGGGAGGAGGGGTGGAGATCCTCGCCGTTGTGCCGGACTCTCCTGCGGATGAAGCGGGTTTGGCGGCAGGCGATCTTGTGATGAGTGTGGGGGGGGAAGCCGTTCGAAACAGTCCTGAACTCATTGCAAGAATCCAGGAATATGATCCGGGCCAAGAGGTCGTAGTGGATGTCGTTCGCGACGGGGTCAGGGTGACGCGGCAGGTCGTGCTGGGGTTCTATTCGATCTTTGACGAGTTCAACCGCAATCAGATGATGAGTGGCAAGACTTCGGACCGACGAAATGGCTTTCCGGAAGTCATTCAGCACGCCATCCCGCTGGCCCCGAACGCCATGGGAAGTCCTTTGCTCAATTTGCGGGGTGACGTGGTCGGAATCAACATTGCCCGGGCGGACCGAGTCACCACCTACGCCCTTCCAGCCGAGCGGGTTCTGGGATCTGTTCGAGGCATGATTCAGCGCATTCGCAACGGGGCTCAGCTTTCGCTTTCGGCCGGGGATCGCAATTGAAGGGTGGTCGGAACCCGCTGGCGCGAGGGAAGCCGAGGATTGCCAGGCCTTGCCTTTTCGGCGCAGGGTCCTCGGGGCGGATCCGATCAGGCGCCCGGTGATGATGAGTCAAGACGGAACCGAAGCACCTGACCAAAGTCCGGCCAGACGCCATCCTTCGGTCCCTTCTGGCTCTTGGCGCCGCAAAGGATCAGTTGGTTGCCATCCTTCGTGAAAAGAGCCTTGGTCGTTCTCATCTTGGTGTCGATGGAGTGGAGCAAGCGCCCCGAAGGCAGATCGAAAATCCCCGTGTTCCATTGGCCTTGGGCAAGCCGTCCCGCCATGACGAAGCGATCCCGGGGGGAATCCAGGGCGAGGGTCTCCATGAGTCCCTTTCCTGTCGAGTCGGGATCAATCGCCGCGATCGGCTCGGTTTGAGCCGTCCGCCATCGAAATCGTTGCCAGGTTTGGACGCCGTTCCCCGCCATCGGATCGCGCATCGGCCCCATGCCGCAGGCCACGAGGTCCTCCCCGTCGGCGGTGAAGAACAAGTCGAAGATGCCTCCGATATAGTGGTGGCTCTTGATGATCCCCCAGCTGGTAAAGTCGGGCGTGGTCCATTGGGCTACCTGGCGGGACGATTTGAGATCGTAGATTCTGATCTCACCCATGAGATTTCCTGCGGCGATATGACGGGAATCCGGCGAGAAGGCAAGGGCGGTTACCGGCGGGATGTGACTCAGTTCATGGGTGGCCACTCCGGAATCGGCGTCGAATATCTTGAGGGATGGCTCCGTTTCAGAGGCGGGTTCGTAGCGGTAACCGCCGGATTGATATTGGCCTGTCACCGAAGCGAGTGAGCGCCCGTTCGGGGAAAGGGCCAACGACCAG
>DEAY01000289.1 GCA_002348345.1 Verrucomicrobia bacterium UBA2970 | reverse complement strand
TGGGTCCGCACCCGGCGAGATGCCAAGGCGTTTTCCTTCGTCGAGGTCAATGATGGGACCTCACTCAAAAGCATCCAGGTCATCGTCGACGCCTCTCTCGAGGACTACCGCAACATCGCCGAGGTCACAACAGGGGCATCGGTTTCCATTCAAGGAAAACTCGTTGCCTCGCAGGGCAAAGGACAATCGTGGGAAGTCATCGCCGAAGGACTTGAGGTCGTCGGACCATCCACACCGGAATATCCCCTGCAAAAGAAGGGGCACACGGCCGAATACCTCCGTGAAATCGCCCACCTTCGACCTCGATCCAATCTATTCGGTGCCGTCTTTCGGGTTCGGAGTCGACTGGCTCATGCGATTCACCGCTTCTTCCAGGAACGCGATTTCCTCTACATTCATACACCAATTATCACCGCCAGCGATTGCGAGGGTGCGGGCGAGTTGTTCCGAGTGACCACCTTCGATCCCCACACGTCGCCGACCAACGGGACCGCCCCCCAACCGGATGCCGACTTTTTTGGTCGCTCAACCTTTCTGACGGTCAGCGGCCAATTGGCAGCAGAGGTGTTCGCCTGCGCGCTCTCTAACGTCTACACCTTTGGTCCCACCTTCCGGGCGGAGAATTCGAACACCTCTCGACACGCGAGCGAATTCTGGATGATTGAACCCGAGGTCGCCTTCTGCGATCTGCAGGGCAACATGGATCTGGCAGAGGCCTTCGTCAAATCCCTGATCCAGGACCTGGTCGAGTCCTGCCCCGATGAGATAGACCTCTTCAACCGTTTTGTCGACAAAGGCCTGAAAGCGCGTCTCCAGTTGATCCTCGACCGGCCCTTCCAAAGGGTCTCCTACAGGGAAGCCATCGAGATTCTTCAGGCGTGCGACGCCACCTTCGACTACCCTGTCGAATACGGAGCCAATCTCCAATCCGAACACGAGCGATACTTAACCGAGACCCATTTCAAATGTCCCACCACCGTCTTCGACTACCCCAAGTCCATCAAGCCCTTCTACATGCGGGCCAATGACGATGACGAAACGGTCGCGGCCATGGATGTGCTTGTGCCCGGAATCGGAGAAATCGTGGGAGGCAGCCAACGAGAAGAGCGGGAAGATCGACTCCTCGAACAGATGAAACACCATGAGCTTCTTCCGGAGGACTACTGGTGGTATCTGGACTTGAGACGATTCGGTTCGGTGCCCCACAGCGGCTTCGGTCTCGGTTTCGAGCGAATGTTGATGCTGGTGACGGGAGTCGCCAACATTCGCGACGTGATCCCCTTCGCCCGCACACCGGGCTCCGCTGAGTTCTAGGCGAGAACAATCGTGCCGGCCACCGCTCACATTAGAAACAAAGTCAGCCAACTCCCTCACAAGCCAGGGGTTTACCTGATGAAGGACCGGTTCGGAACGGTCATCTACGTGGGGAAGGCGAGGGATCTTCGCCGCCGGGTCAGTCAGTATTTTCATCCGTCTCGACGCCACTCCTGGGACCTCAAGCTCATCGCTCTGATTGATGCGATCCACGACTTCGACACCCACACCGTCAAGAGCGAAGCGGACGCCGTTTTGCTCGAGGGCAAATTAATCAAAGAGTTCAAGCCCCGTTACAACGTCTCCTTTCGGGACGACAAACGCTTCCTTCTCCTCAAAGTCAACCTGCAAGATCCGATCCCACGCTTTACGTTGACCCGCCTTCGCCAAGATGACGGTTGTCGCTACTTCGGCCCCTTCGCGAGTTCGGGAGCCATCCGCCGGACCATGACCAACGTTCGTAAGAAGTTCAATCTGCGCGGGTGTCGCCCTCTCAACCCTACCGAGACGGACTACAAACATTGCCTCTACGCCCATATCAAATGCTGCACGGCGCCGTGTATCGGAAATATCAGTCCATCGGATTACCTCCAGCAGGTCGAAGCAGCCTGCGAATTCCTCGACGGCCAATCCAAGGAAATGGAAACCGACCTGGAAGAGGAAATGAAGAAAGCGGCGGCCAACCTGGACTTCGAACAGGCCGCCTCGATCCGCGACATGTTGAACGACCTAAGAAACAGCACCAAAAAACGAGGTCGTTACGATCGCCTTCCACAAAAACTACCTCTTGCCATCAATCCCGAGGAGGATCTGATTGAATTGGCCCAGACGCTCGGTCTCGAGAATCCGCCCATCCGAATCGAAGGCTTCGATATCTCCAATATCAGCGGCACCTTCGCGGTGGCCTCGATGGTCAGCTTTAGAGACGGACGACCTGATCGCTCCAGCTACCGGCGCTTTCGGATGAAAAGTGTCGTCGGTCAGGACGACTTTGCCTGCATGGCGGAGACCGTTAGACGCCGCTACTCCCGACTCCAAAAAGAAGCGAAGGCGGCCGAACCGGAGGCGCCGCCTTCGCTCCATTCGTCTGCCTCCAACATGCCAGATCTCATTCTGATTGACGGTGGAAAAGGACAATTGAACGCGGCCCGTGAGGAACTCAAAGCCTTGGGGCTGGAAGGGATTCCCATCATCGGACTCGCCAAGGAGTTCGAGGAAATCTATCAACCCCTCCAACGCATCCCCATCCGACTCAGCCACCATTCGGGCGCCCTGAAGCTTCTTCAACGAGTCAGAGACGAATCCCATCGATTCGCCAACAGCTATAATGCAAAACTTCGGCTCAAGAAAATCTCAGAAAGCCTCCTCGATGAGTTTCCCGGGATGGGGGCCAAACGAAAAGCCGCCTTGCTCCGCCGCTTTGGTTCCGTTCAAAAGCTAAAGCTCGCCAGCCTGGAGGAAATTGCCTCAGTTCCAGGATTTGGCGGAAAGACCGCCGAGAAACTCAAGGGGTTCCTCAGTGCACGCACTCCGGGCGTGGCCCGTCAGCAATAAACGGTCGACTGTCCCCGCGGGAGATCATAACACAGCAACGTCGGCTGGCCCTCAACCATCCAAGTATTGGCACCGAGCTCGATCAAGCGTCGGACTTCCCTGAGGGGCTGACGCTGATTCTGATGAACCAAAACCGGAGTTGACGATGCGCGAACGTCGAGTCGCAGGGTATAGTCTCGACACGCAAATGGCCCGTTCAGTCCATCCATCCGACACAAGCGGGATGGGGCACGATGCTATACTTCGCTTTGACCCCGGCGTCATGGCACCACTCGCCAAACCTGCGGACGAAGGCGTCGGGTATCTCACGAGGAAGGGACCGCCAATCCTGTCGATACCGATCCGGAAAGACCTCGGCAAATTGGGGAATACAAAAATGAGCGAGATTAACGAGACAGGTCGAGTCGTCGGTGATGAAGCTCAGGGGAACACGCCCTCGTGGATTCAGCACCTCCACTCCCTTCGCGGGACCTGCTGGGCTTTCCCCGCGACCTGACATGATGCTTGATGGGAAGCCCCAAGGACGATCCCCCCAACCGCCGCCCCGCCCCATTGACTGATGAAGTGACGGCGAGAAAGACGATCCTCAATCATTCCCAACGCTATCGATACCAGAACCGACCTGGTCACGCCGGAAAAGAGGCCTCTGGTCCAACGGACCGGGATCCAACCGGCCTGAGCAAACAGGCGACTTCCTCCCGAGAAGCCCCCCCAACGCTCACCTCATCCAAGAAGAACGATCTCCACGAGACAAATGGAAGCAAAAAACCTTCCATGAAAACATGCCGGAGCCCAGCCTCGATGGGCTCAAAACACCCAGGGCCGCGCCTGTTTGATCACCAGTTCCCCCTCGGCCGTCACCTTGTATTCAATCTCCATTGCAAACTGATCTTCCGGATCCCGTCCGTAGAGCTGGCGAAACCCTTCATGGATGATGGTCAAATCCGCCCGAATCTCCGAGAGATGATCTTCTTGAAGCAACAGATTGTTCCCGGGAGCATCACGGGAGCGACGGACCACCTCGTGCCCATCACGCTCCCGCCAGCCCAAAAGGATCTCCTCGGGTGATGACGCCGCATTCGGATTCGTCACCAAGTCCTCTCCGAGTTGGGTGTTGAGGTAGTAGTTCCCGTAAGTCTCGTAGAGAATGTCATCGGTCACCGCCACACCATTGGCTCGCTCACCCTTGTAATTAGGGTGAATCAAAACCCCCATCGCAGTGGCCTGATGATCCACTCGATAAAAGGCTCGTTCTTCAAAGGCCCGGAAGTTCCAGAGGCTGGCGTAGACCTGTTGAACCGTTTTACTGAGAGGACCTTCTTCCTCACGGTGCGTGTAGGAATCATAAAGACCGGCCCCGCTGAAACCGGGCAAGTCTTCATTATTAGTACTCGAACGACAGCGAAGCGATGTCCCTTTGGGGAACAGACGCTTGAGTTGATCCAGCGCCCCATCGAAATACGCCGGGCCATCCGCACCGCGAATTCTCTTCCGCAATGATTTGAGCGCATCGCGAAGGGCATCGGGATCTGCCAGCAAGGAATCATTTTCCAGAAGAGCGCCGACCTCTCGGTTCAAACCCGTCGCTTTCATAAAGTCCACATAAAAGGAGAACGGAACGGCGTATCCTCTGGGCACCGTCCCTTGAGGCAGTTCGAAACGATGCATCGCTGCCAGGTTGGCTGCTTTGAGCCCATACCCATCGGCATCGCCAAAGCCAATCTCCCCGAGAGAACGGATCTCCTTGAGGTCCAGGTTTCGCCGAGGGGTTTGCGACTCGGCGGGACGTAGCGAAGCAAAATGGCGGTCCACCGCTCCAGAGTCGACCTCCTCCAACGAGTATCCCTGGGATGTGACCCGGAAGCGCACCCATTTTCCAAGCAGCGTTTGAATGGATTCCTTTTTCAGAGCCGCTCGGATGTAGGCATTGGGCACCCGATCCTGAACCGCACGAAGATTGACGTGAGAGAGTGGGGTCTGACGAACCTCTGTGATCACACCCGCCACGCGCGGCATCTGGTTAGGCAGGGTTTTGTATATCACGATGTCACGGGGCGACGGGCGGGCCTCGTTTTCCATAACTCGCAACCGTCCGAAGGATTCCGCCTCGTTCATGGGAAGGTAAGAAATATTCTTGTAGAGATCCGAATCGAGATGAACAGCGATCTTCGAGGAATCGTATTTCGAGCGATCCCTCTCGTACTGGTCCATATTCCCCATCAAGGGATGAAAGGCGACCTTCCCCTCCAGGACGGGCATCTTCCGAGCCAGCACGCTCAAAATCGATTGAATTTCCTCAAAGACCCATGACTCGTTCGGCTGAAAATCCACCGTGTAGAGTCCAGCACTTTGATCCGGGGCCGTAAGACGCGGCAAATAAGTGATCGCTCCTCGCACGGCATGGCGACGGTCAATCCCCACCATCGGCATGAAACGCGGGTGAGCCCGATGGTTATTGGTATTCATAAAGTAGACGCGCTCCTCTGCCGTGCCGATGCCCTCAATAATGAATTTCACGAATTCAAGATCGGCCAAATAGGAATCCCGCATCACGTCGGGACCCTGGTAGGAGAGGGACTCAAACGTCTTTCGGTCGGGAATCTCACCCACCCCCAGGTCAAACGTTAAATCCTTCGGCTCCACTCGAGGACCTGGCTCGGCACCGAATCCTCCCCTCCCCCCTCGCTGGCCGTGGGCAACCGTCGCCATCAAGAGGAGAATCCCCCACACGATCGGCTTAACAAATGCTACCCGAAAAGCCCTTCCAGAGCCAAAGTCCCGATTTTCCATTTTCATCTCACCTTTCTCATCGCATCGAGGCACCGCCGGATCACGGTTTCAACAACGGATCGCCATGCTCCTTTATCACGAAACAAGACGAAACCAGTTATGATAAGGTTACGGGAATCACCACCCGAGCGCTGCCGTCACCGGGTTTTCCTGGGCCTTGGCCCGGATCATCGGCCAAGAGCTCCCAGCAGCGGAGTAACGCTCGGGGCAGATGAAAACAGCTTTTCCAAAGCCCCCCTTTGAGGGGGCTCGAAACCGTCCCGTCTCGCCGAAGGTAACCAAACCATTCGCCGTAATCGGGATCGCCGAAGTGTTCAAAACTCCAATCACAGACGGCATGGAAACGCCCCAACCAGCGGGACGAATCAGAATCCAATCGAGCTGCCATGAGGGTGGCAATCATTGCCTCGTTGTGAGGCCACCAGAACTTCATTTCATGCCAATACTCTTGGATGGGTTTGCCCCACACATCACGATAGTAAAACAGCCCTCCCCATTCTTTATCCCATCCCCGTTCCCACATCCAATCTACCATTCGAATCCCGAGCTTGATCAAATCATCATCCCGCTGAAATTGCCCCTCCTCCATGATGAACCACGCTGCCTCGATCGCATGTCCTGGATTTAGAAGCCGTCCATCAAAGTGGTCGAGAATCTGTCCCGACTCGCCAACCGTTTCCATGACAACCCGTTCGTCTTCCTTGACGAACCGAGAAGCGATTGTCTCGATGCAGCGGTCAATCCAACCCTGCACTTCATCCTGGTTGCCCAGGTAACGCCTCAATTCCTGCCCTGTCACGATGGCGATCATATACGGCCCCAAACCCTCGACTGGTCGGGTTCCGAGGAATTTTGAAGGCATCAGACCCGGGGTGAAATGCCACTGCGTGAAACGTCGAAACCATTGGAGCGCCCGGTCCGCCGACTCGCCTTCCTGGGTGGCCGCATAGTGAGCGGCCGACGCAATCGAAGCAAAGGCCTCGCTGTAGGCATAGCGACGCTTCCGAATGGGTTCACCCTCCTGGGTCATGTGAAAGAAGAGTCGCCCATCCGAATCCAGGCAGTGACGATTGAGAAAATCAAGCCCCCGTTCGGCCCAAGCCTTCCATTCCGCCCTCGCTTCAATCCGGTGGTAAAGCGTCAAGAGGAGCCAGGCCATCCGGCCCTGAGCCCAAACGGATTTATCACTGTCGACCAGCGTGCCATCCCGGTCAAATCCGGTCAGGAATCCGCCATGAACCTCATCCACGCACCGCGGAAACCAGAAGGGCAACACGTCATCAAGCAAGGCCTGGCGGAAGAGAATCGGATGCTGGTGCCACCTCCCCCCGGCCGATGCGCTGACTGGTTTCCCACTCTCTGCCACGTCACCCCCCCGTGTCTCCGGAATCGGACGGACTCAAGTGTTGATCAAACCCTTTCGAAACCAAGAACTGAAAAGCCGAATCCACCGAGGCGGGGACGGCCTGAACAATCTGATAACCCCGATCCGGATAGGTCATGATCCGATGTAAATCTCCCACCATGATGGTGATCACCTGACTCATCGGAAAGGCCTCGTTACAGTATTCCGAAAGGGAACAACGTGGCGAGGTCACCCTGACCCCGACCTCAGGCCATTGCTTGCGGAGGGTCGCGAAGGTGCGGCGCTCCATATATGGTTTTTGAACCGCAATCAACGACTCAACAGAATAATCCCGACGAGCCACCAGATCTCGGGTCAGCGTTACGTTCTCCCCTGTATGGGTCGCCCGATTCTCAATCCATATTTGTTTACGGGGAACACCGAGCTCGACCACCCGCTGGGCGAACCGATCAGCCTCGGGTTCAGAAAACACACCCTTGGTGAAATTGCCATAGCCACCCGACATCACCATCTGCGGAGCCAATCCGAGATGAAACAGCTCTGCGGCCCGATCGGCAACACGAAGATCATGGCTACCCAGAACGAAGATCAAGTCAGCCGGAACCAGATCATGGTCTAGCCGATGGTAATCCCACACCACCTGGGCCGCTGAGAGCACCTCCTGACTCAGGTCTTGCATCGGGCGACACCCCACATGGAATCCTCATTCTTCGACGCCCCAGAACGGAAGCTAGTTCAGCGCAACCCCCCGCCGCACAAAGGTTGGCACGTCGAGATCTTCACCATTGTGAATGGTGGGGGCACTTTTCTCAAAGCGCCCCCGAGACACCGCATCAAGTTTGAGCATGCCTTGCTTGAGCTGCTTCTTGATGCGGCGTTGCTGGTTGAGCGAGGGTTGCGACTGGGCAAAGAATCGATCGGTCCGCCGGTCTTCCGAGTCCGGCGGAGGCGCGACGTATCGAGAAGTCGAGGTTGTGATTTCATTGGCCCGTTTGAAGAAAGAGGTCTCGATCTCCGATCCCTCAATGGGAACGGGAAAGGTAAACTCTTCCATTCGGGGGGCATCGATCTGGAGCGAGACCGACCGAGCTTTGCGGTGCCAGGAGGCGATCAAGGTGAGTTCCACTTTGTCTTCCATAGCGGGATTGGTCGAGGCGCCAACCACAATTCTCACCTCACCGACATGACGTCGGAGCCGCTCCATGATCCGATCGACTTCCGAGATCGACAGGGAATCACCTCCAACGATGTTCACCAAGAGCGCATCCGCCTCCTCAAGCTGATTCTCTCCCGTCAACAGAGGATGGGCAAGCAGTGACTCGACCACCTCTCGCGCTCGATTCTCTCCTTCGGCCTCGGCCACGGCGAACGAACTCCGGGCATGTTTGCTTTGGACCACGGATCTCAGGTCCTGAAAGCTAACGTTGATCAAGCCCGCTTTCTCAATCATCTGCCAGATTCCTCGAACCCCCTGAAGCACCGCCCGATTGATGATCTCAAACGTTTCTGGAAGACGGGTCTTTTCATCCACGATTTCGAGGAATGTCTGGTTCGGCAGGGAAATCACGGCATCGGAAGCAACCAGCAATTGATTCCGCGCGAGATCGGCTCGTTGGGATCGTTGTTGTCCTTCGAGATCAAAGGGAAGCGAGACAAATGAAAGCACCAAGGCACCTACTTCCCGGGCTTGCCGTGCCAGCACGGGCATTGCCCCACTGCCAATCCCACCGCCCAGCCCCCCGATGAGCATCACCAAATCGGTGTCGGCAAAGAAAGGGGCCAACCGATCCTGGTCGGCTTCCACACTTGCCCGACCCAAGTCCGGATCGCCGCCAGCGCTCAAACCCCGGAGGAAATCTCGACCGACCTCAACCCGACGGGCGTTCCCTATTTCCTGGAGGCCTCGTAGATCACTATTCAAGGCCAAGAACTCGACCCCTGGTAAGGCTTCCCCGGCAAGGAGGTCGACCGCTCGACATCCGGCGTCACCCACGCCCATCACTTTGACCGAGAGACCCCCGGCGTTGGGAGTCAAATGATTCGCTGGATTCGTTGTTTTACTCATGGTCTGAATCAATCATTATCCAATCTTCAGAAGGTGCTTGAGGGTGCGCCGGAACCCACGTTGATGGGTCTGGCGATCCCGTTGCTTCAACAGTTCAAAGACCCCGAACTTAGCAAGGCCAATCCCCACCGCGAATTCAGGCTGTTCAAGAACCGATTTGGGGCCGTTCACATTGGTGGCACCTCCCACGGAGGCAGGCACCCCGAACACGTGTTCGGCCAGGCCCAGGATGTCCCGAATGCGGGCTCCTCCTCCCGTGACCACCACCCCCGACCGAACCAGGTCCAAACACCCGGCTTCGAGCAGTTCGGCCTCCACAAGTTTCAAGGCCTCCGAGACCCGCAATGACATGATCCGGCCGAGATGTTCCCGATTGATCGTTTTATCCGGTAACGTGATTCGGTCAGGAACCTTCACCGTTTGGCCCCGAAAATGATCTCCCCCTAAAGCCGAACCATGATTAATTTTCAACTGCTCGGCTCGTCCTAAGGGCACCTTCAGCCCATAGGCGAGATCGTTGGAAATATGGTCGCCTCCCACGGGAAGAACCCCTGAGTGCTTGACCAATCCATGGCAACACACGGCATATTCCAAGGTTCCCCCCCCGAAGTCCAGGACCAGGGTCCCCAGTTCCTTCTGTTGCGAGTTCAAAACAGCCAACACGCTTGCCAGTCCGGTGAACACCACATCCTCGACATCGACCCGCAGATTCTTCACCACGCGAATGGAATTCTGCAAGCGGTTGGCTTGCCCATGAACCACGTGAAGATCAACGTCAATCTTGGCACCTAACAAACCAATCGGGTTTTGAATCCCGGTTTGCCCATCGACCGAAAAGTGCTGTCGCACCACGTGAATGACATGGTGGTCGTTGGGAAGATTAACCGCCTTCGCATTTCGCACCACATCACGAACATCGTCTTCGGTGATGTCCCGGTCCGAGGAAACCACCGGGTGGGTTCCCGTATTGATAAAGCCCCGGACATGCCCCCCCGACACCCCCAGATAGACACTTCGAATCTCTTCATCGGCCATCTGTTCCGCCTCGGTCAGCGCGAGACGAACATCCTCGGTCGTCAAGTCGGAGTCCACCACTTCCCCTTTTCTCACTCCTCGCGATTTTGCCTGGCCGATTCCAAGGAGGTGAGGAAGGTTGGACGCCCCCACTTCGGCAATGATCGCAGTGATCTGCGATGTCCCGATGTCGAGCCCGGTGACGATTTCTCTATTGGCAAACATCATGTCTCTGTCCTCTTAACGATTTGCGGTTCTCGATTTCCCTGCTGAAGTTCGCGTTGCTTTGGTTCCCACTTGAACGGGTGATTGTTTTTCATCGAAAGATCCAATTGGACCAACCGCATCTGTTTCCGGTTGGCTTCATCCAACATCAACTCCCAACGGCGGAACTGCTTGGCAAGGTCGTGCTCCCCGAAGACCACCTCTTGTTGGTCGGAGGTTCGCGCCACGACCACTCCCTTTCGGGAGATATCGATCGAGCGGATTCGCACCCGTTCGAGCATGCTCGACTTCCGATAGGCGAGATAGGTTTGAATGGCCAATGCCACTTGGGTTGATTCGGCGACCTGGCCAGGGACCAAACGAAGTCCCGTCAACCCCGTCAATTC
>DEAY01000014.1:10791-18628 GCA_002348345.1 Verrucomicrobia bacterium UBA2970 | reverse complement strand
CGGATTCTCGTGGTGGGAGGGGATCGGATCGTTCGGGTATGGCACGTCGGCAGCGGACATCCCGTGACAGAGCCGCTCTATCATTCCCGGGAGGTCAAGGGCGCCTGGTTTTCACCTGATGGATCGAAGGTGCTGACCTGTGCCCTGGATGATGCGGCCCGCATTTGGTCGATCCCCGAGCCGCCCCTTCCGGTGCCGGCATGGTTCACAAGATTCTTGGGAAGCATGACTGGCATATCTGTCGACTCCAAGGGGGCTCGGAATGGCATCCCGGAAGATCGTGTCATGGCGATCCGTCAGGAGATTCTGACTCTTCCCGCGCGGGGGTTCTATGAAGAATTGGCTCGATGGATTCTAGAGTCGGGCGAAGCGGTCCGGATGCGTCCTCATTCAAAAAGACCGTTGGGGGACTACACTGATGAGGCCGCTCAATTTGGAGGCTTCGTCAATGTGAATGAAGCACTTCGGTATGTTCCCACCCATGCCAAGGCGCTCGGGCAGATAGCCCTGCTGGCGCTTCGAGAGACGGGATTCACGGTCAATATGAGACGGGACGCCGACTACTTTAGCCGTTTGGCCGTCACGATGGCACCCTCCGACCCGGAAATGTGGCGAATCCGGGCGGAGGTCATGCGCCGGTTGGGAGGGATCGAGGCGGAGTGGGAGGCGCAGGAACGCTTCATGGACTTGACCGGGGCCGGGGCCCCGCCGGAGCCATAGGCTCGGCTCGGTTCGGTCGCCTCTATCCCTGGTCGAGGCCTGCGTCATCATCGGTGGTGGCCTGGGTCCGTTCCGGCGCCGTGCGCCAGAGAGCGGAGTCTTCGGCGCCGTTGACCGACTCGATTTGTTTTCGGATGCGGGCGATCACCCGACTCTTGGCGATGTAAACGGCTCCGAGGCTTGTACCCAGTGCAGAGGCGACTTGATGGGGGGGCTGATTGTCAATGGCCGTCTGGCAGAAGGCCGACCATGTTTTTGGGGTGAATTCGTCCTGGACTTCGCTGCACGCCCACTGGAAGAGACGCTGTTGATAGGCTCTGTCCCAGTGATCGGTTTCGGTGGCGTCGGGGGTAGCCTCGAGCTTGGCGTGGATGGTGGTTCGCCCACTGCCCAATGGGACTCTCTGGATCTTGGTGAAATACTTGAGCAGCTTGTTCCGAGTGACCGCTAGGAGCCACCCTCGGAAAGTTCCCTTATCTCGATTGTATTCAAACCGCTGAATCGATTGTGCAACCGTCCGCATCACTTCCTGGGCAACATCGGAGGCGTCGGCCTCCTGGAGACCCCGTTGACGGCAGTAGCCAAAGACCAGGGGCGTGTAGAGCTTGACGAATCGCTCCCAAGAGTCGGCGTCATCCGCATCGCGGATTCTGAGGAGCAGGGTGGGCTGGGTGATGGGGATATCGCTCATAGGAGGCTCCGCAGCATGGATGATGTGCTCAACATGGCCTGCCATTCCAGATCCAAATCGTTCCAGAACGGCGGGCCCGGGCCGTCATCCCGCTTCACCCGTCTGGAGAACGCTCCGAAGGGGCGTTGAGGGTTCAACTTTGCACGAAAATGATTCCCATCAGGAGGCTCAATCTTTCACCCGATTGTTCGGAAAACTCTCTGGTTTAGGGCTGAGAGACAAAGAAAAACCAACTTTTTTTTGTTTTCGTGAAAGAAACGAAGCTTTCGGGGGAATGGTTTGATAGCAATGATGGTTGAAGCCCGGTTTGCCTCAACTGAATGAGTTGCGATGATCGCCCCGATGCTGAATTCGCATCGCAGCTAAGGGGTGATTAAGGTCAAGTGGGGCGCCCCGCCCGTTGTGGGGCGCCGATCGACCAGAGCCCTCTGTTTGAAATAACAGGAGGGCCTCACCGGGTTGCGAAACGCTTTCTTAGTTGAGTCAATGGTCCCGGTTTACAGGGCGGAAGTGATTTTGT
This sequence comes from Verrucomicrobia bacterium UBA2970, assembly GCA_002348345.1. GTDB lineage: Bacteria > Verrucomicrobiota > Verrucomicrobiia > Limisphaerales > AAA164-E04 > UBA2970. Next base: position 16,697 of record DEAY01000014.1, on the reverse strand, counting down.
GGTGGGAACTCCCCGTCTCCTTGGATGGACGGTTAAGGTAAGGGGTCGGGTACGGAATAAAAAAAGGCTGCACGGTTGCCGTGCAGCCTTTTTGGATCAAGGGAAATGATTCTATTTCATGAGAAGCATTTGCCGCGCTTGCTTCACTGAACGGGCTAGTTTCCGTTGGTAGTGGGCGGGTAAATTGGTGTACTTCCGAGGCAACAGTCTTCCCTGATCGGTCACGAATTGGCGAAGCAGGGCCACATTGCGAAAATCAAGGGCATCAATCGTGAAGTCGATCTTCGGCTTAGGACGCGGGGTTCGAGATTGGTAGCGACTGGTGTCGTTGCGTCGTTTGTCTTTACCTTTCTTTCGTGGCATAGCGTTGAGCCTTCAGTTACTTGATTTCCCGGTGCAAGGTGTGCCGCCGGAGAAAAGGGTTGTACTTCTTCTTTTCGACCTTTTCGGTCTGTAGTTTCTTGTTGCGCGAAGTCATGTAGCGCGAGGGTGGTTTTCCCTCGGCCCGAGCTTCGGTGCACTCAATGGTCACAATTTCTCGCGGCATGGCTTAGTCCTTGTCCTTACTAGATGCAGATTTGTTAGCGCTCCCGTCGTCATCATCAATGTCTGGAGGAGCCGCACTGCTCCCCGTGGAATCGACCGACCCCAGCGTTCCGAGCCGTCGTTGGCGCAGGGCACCATCCTTTTCAAGTTGGGCCTGAGCGTCGACCGTGAATCGGGTCCAGGGGATGGCCTCAAGACGGGCTTTGGGAATAGGCTTCCCGGTCAGTTCACAGACCCCGAAAGTGCCTTTTTCGATCCTCTTAAGTGCTTCTTCGATCTCGTAGACGGCATCTTGGTCTGAAGAAAGGAGACTCAAGGCGAAATCACGATCGAAATTATCGGTTCCTGAATCCGCCATGTGGAGCGAATATCCCTGCAATTGTTCTGCCGATTCTTTCGCCAGGCCGTCCATCTGGTTGACCAGGCGGTCATGAAGCTCGACCAAGGTTTGGTGGTACTTCTTCCACTCCTGTTTGACCTTGATCCGCTTGAATGGTGATGGATCCGATTTCTTGCTCTTGGCGGACTTGGCCTTTTTGGGAGGCGATTGCGGGATGCCGAGAATGGCGGCGGTAGTCGCCGAGGCGACCGGGGCCTTGGGAGCCGCTTTCGCCCGTCCGCCTGTTTTCCTTGCCGCTTTCTTTTTCGCTGTCACCGTGCCGTAAAGTTAACCGAGTTACAAACTGACCGGTTCTGCCAGGAAACGACCTGATCCACCGGCTCTGATTGGCGCTATCTCTCGCCAAAGGCGGGGGAATCTAGCAAAGGAATCAAAAAATGCTACAAAAATCTTAGGGGATTACTGGACTCCTGGTGGGGCGGATGGGAATAGGGTTTAGAGGCTTTTCTGCCATGGCGGGGTTCATTTCCCAATCGATACCGAGGATGACAACGAGGGTTGGGGCTTAATCGTCTCCTTCACTTTGTCGAATCAAGGCGTAGGCGTTGTGGTTGTGAATGCTCTCGAAGTTTTCCGCCTCCACTTGGTAGCAGACAATCCGCTCGTCATTTTGAAGGTGAGTCACGACATTGCGGACGAGGTCTTCGACAAACACCGGATTTTCATATGCCTCCTCGGTCACATGTTTTTCATCAGGCCGCTTGAGGAGCGCGTAGAGTTGCGAACTTCCCGAGGACTCGACCATTTGTATGAGGTCCTGAACCCAAACGGTGCGCCGGGTCTCGACCTGAACGGTCACGACGCCCCGCTGATTGTGCGCGCCATATTTGGCGATCGATTTGGAGCAGGGACAAAGGGTTTTCAGCGGGATCTTGATACGCTGGCGAAGCCGATACTCGTTCTCGGACAAACTGGCGTTAAGCGTGACCTGATAGTTCATCAAGCTCGAACGAAGGGTAACCGGAGCTTTCTTTTCGAGAAAAAACGGAAACTGGAGCGTCAGATAGGCGGCGGTGCTGTGCAGCCGATTTCGAAGGGTTTCTAGGAATGGCCGAAGGCTCTCGACGTCATACGGTTCTTCGTGCTCGTGGAGGGCTTCCACAAACCGGCTCATGTGGGTCCCTTTGAGACTCGCGTCGAGATCCACAAAAAGATCGAATGTCCCGACCGTATGCATCAAGTTTTTCGCCCTGTCTTGGACCTGGATTGGCATTTCCAGTCCCTTAATCCCGACTTTATCGATCGGGAGGGACCGGTCGTCTAGTTGGTTCTGAAGGTCTTCTAACGGTTGTCGAGTAGGATGAAGAAGACCTCTTTCGTCTGTTGCCTGAGGCATGCGGAGACCATATCGCTTCGAGTTCTCAAATCAATGCGAATTCAACATTTCGGGCTCGATACCATTCAGCGTCAATGAGTTAGCCGACGATTAACGAGAAATGGATCTGAATCCGCGGAACCCTGGAGGTCGGGGCCGGGTTTGGGAATCTTATTGTCGATCCCGCCTCGTGGGGCAATCGAGAATGCCGATCAGTCCCAAACAAAGCGGGGCTTGAATTCGGGTAAAAGAGGCTTGTAACGGGCTAACGATCCTGATAAGAAGTATTAAAACTTAATGAAAGTCAGTTTTTTTTTGATCGGAGTCCTGGTCCTCGGTTTGACCGATGGCCGAGCGCAGGGGCAATACTCCGTGGCAAGTTACAACCTCGACAACTATCGCTTGCGGGCCACTTCGGCCCGGCGGGCTCGAACGGCCGAGTCAAGGCGGGCCGTGGTATCGGTCATCCACCGATCTGACGCCGATATTGTGGCGTTGCAGGAGGTGGGATCGGAATCCGCTCTTGCGAACCTGAGAGAATCATTGAATCGGCTGGGTCACCGCTATGCCCACTCCATCTTCAACCGCGCCCCGAATCAAGAAATCCACTGCGCCATATTGAGTCGCTTTCCGGTGGTGGAGAATCGGTCTGAGGCGACAGTTGAATTCGAGCTCTATGGGAGGCAGTTCTCCGTATTACGGGGCATCTGCGAAGTTAGGATTGCCCTGCGACCTGACTATCATTTGACTCTCGTCAATCTCCACCTGAAGTCCAATCTGCCAGTCTGGTATGCCGATCCGGTGGATTACCGAATTGCGGAGGCCGCGATAATTCGAAGGCGTCTAGACGAAATCTTGGCGACGGGAGCGAACTTGATCGTGGCAGGCGACCTGAACGATAGTCCGGGGTCGATCACGCTGAGGACGGTGATGGGAAAAGGAAGGCGTCGATTGATGGATTGTCGCCCCGAAGAGCGTTTCGTCACAGGGACAGCGCCCGGTGGTAGAATAACCTCGGGAGCGACATGGACCCACCATTACGAAAGAAGGGATGAGTACTACCGTTATGATTACCTTCTCATCAGTGACGAGCTCAAGAAACACAGTGTTCGGGGAAGCGCCTCGGTGCCTGTTTTTCCGAAATGGAAACAGGCTTCAGATCATCGACTGGTTCTAGCCGAGTTTGTGGCTGGAGATGGTGAAAGGCCTTGACGGGAAAGGCTCCCTGGGTTCGCTCAACCTAGGCGGGCCAGGGTTTATCGTTGCGAATGTATCGGCCGTTTTCGAAGTGATCGAAATAGAGATTCACCAGCGGGTGAGCCACACGGGTCTTGATGCTGTCGATTTCGATATTCGAGTGGGCGGTGTAGGTCGCCTGGGGTGAGTTGTCGACCAAGACGTGATACCAGGGCTGGGTTTTGCTCGGCTGGGTTTGGTTCGATTGATACCAGGCGTCCTCCGCCAAGCACTCGGGATCGACCGAAACGATAACCCCTCGGTAACGGTAGCGCTTGTGCCGTACGAGGTCACCGGGAAGAAAGGCTTCGGTGCCCCCCTCATCAGGGTTGAGACTGTCGGGTAAACGATACATTTCCTCGCTTTGTTGGCCGGTTTGTGAGGACCCGAGGCACCATGACGGTGGTCACCCGGGATCTCGGGAACCAAGCTGAAAAATAATGACTTTCCGGGGATGACGAATCAATTCTGGTTTTCGTTTCGTGTTCTGTGAACAGAGTGATGGCGGAAACGGGGTGAAACTGGCGCGTTTTGAGTTGTTGGTCATCGATCCGTCGAAGGGCCTGGCCATTCCCTGGGGGTGGCCTGCGAGCATTCTTGTTCTCCCGCGGCGGCCGGTTTAGGTTTTCCAGTGCCTTGGCTGGAGGCGGTGATTGATTCGCTGCTTCTGGGAGTGAGTCAGGGGGGGGAGCTCGGTTTTGGCCGGGGACTCTGTTTCGTTGAGAACCGACCGGGCGGTGATTTGAAACTGATCCCACCGGTGCCACCCGAGCCCGGGGCAGGAGGCGATTTGTCGGAGGCGGCTCCGCCATTCGATGAGAATGCGATCGATATCTCCAACGCCCAGCAGGTCAGAGGTCCAGTGATGTTTGCCCTGCGGATTCCGATGGAGGGAGCGCACAATCTGGCTTGCTCCGCAGCCGTAGTTGATGGGCAGACCGTTCTCCAAGTAGCCTTCAATACTGACTGATCCGTACATCTTACGACAGGCCAGCGCGATTCGTCCCCCCCAACGATCGTCATCACCGCTGAATCGGAACCCGCCGTCAAGGTCGGCGAGGTCGAAGGCGAGGTCGTTCAGCGGGTAGGTTTCATCTTCGATGGACGCGGCAATGGCAAGCCCGTCGGTTTGGCCGAAGAAGCTGACGATCCTTCCCCGCCGGGTGGGTTCACCAAGTTCATTGGTCAGTCCGAGCCGCCGCCATTGAAGGGCCGTTCCCGTACGGGTGGAAAGTCGATTACATTGCTCGGTCAACGGGCAGTGGTGACATTCCGGCTGTGAGACTTCCCGGATCGGAGGATTCCAGATTGCTTTCCCATGCCGGTCTTGCGTTGCGGAAACCGGATAGTCATCTAGGCGGGATTGGATGTAGACCTCATGGTCTCGGTGTTGGAAGCGCACCAACGGCGTGCCGAGCGCCTCGAGGGTTCGTTCGATGAGGGGCACCAACTTCTCATCCCAGCGACTAGAGCTGACGTATCGGCCTTTCCATTGGATCATTTTCCGTAACCGTTTGGTCAAGAGAAGTCGGCCTTTCTCAAGCTGGTCCGCCACCTTAATGCTGGAGCCATAAATGGGATATCCGGCCTGAGAGTCCAGCCGGACCAGGTTTCCTCCGACGATTTGGGAGACGAGATCGCGTCGAGAGAGAAGGGGAATGAGCTTGGGCCCGCCTCGGCTGCCTTTGGGTTGGGTCCGGCCCTTCTTTGGCGAGGTGAGAACCTCCGCCAGCGGGGTGACAACGGGATCTGACCAGTTGTCCCAATCCCCATGGCTGTTCAGAAATTGCTTTTGCCGGCTCCTCACGAACCGAGCCCTCTCCGAGTCGGTTTTGAGCCGACAGGGTGTTTCAGGGAATTTGAGGACGGATTCCACTCCTAGGGAAATCGGTTGGGTGGTGAAGAGCCGCTCTTGAACGGCGACGGCGGCGGCATAGGGAGACTGCTGGAGATCTGCGGCGTTAGCCATGATCGCGAGAAGCCGGCTCCAATCGATCAATTGGGTGCGGGAAAGATCGACTCGAAATCCATCTCGGAGGCGGACTTGGTTGGCGCAGACGAGAACAAACCCCGTTTCGTCGATGCCGCGGCGGCCGGCACGCCCCAGCATCTGAAGAATCTCATCGGGACGAAGGCTTTGTTCGATGTGTTGGCGACGATAAGTTTCCGCGGCGAGGGCAACACTTCGCAGCGAGAAGTTGATGCCTGCGGCTAGCCCCATCGTTGCTACGACGACCCTCAGTTGGCCGGTTTTGGCGAGCGGTTCGATGATCCCGGCCCGAGCGGCATAGCTCAGGCCGCTGTGGTGGTAGGCAACGCGGGCGGTGAGGGCCTTTGTGAGGGGTGCGTCGAGAAAGTGTTTTTGCTCGTTCGTCAATTCCAGGGGGTGGGGGGTGGGCAACTGGCGGG
>DEAY01000014.1:2228-10473 GCA_002348345.1 Verrucomicrobia bacterium UBA2970 | reverse complement strand
GGGGGCGGGCAACTGGCGGGTGATTTCCATGGCGAGTTTCTCAGCCGCGGCCCGACGGGGGGCGAAAATCAGCACCGGGCCCAAATCCTCTGCCAATGCCTTGGCGATGAAGCGGGGCCAGTAGGACTTGATTTGTTGGGGCAGGGCATGATGGAGGTGGAGGGGAAAGACCTCCTCCAACGGAACGGGCCGTTGGTCGTGTTGGATCGTCCTCGCTCGGCGCCCCAATCGGGTCAACCATTGTTCGACGTGTTGCGGATTATTGACGCTGCCACTGAGGAGGAGAAGCTGAGTGGTGGGCGGCGTCTGGGCGATGGCCAGTTCGTAGTTTAATCCCCGATCGGGATCCCCGATCATTTGATACTCATCCACCACCAGCAGATCGGGGGCATCACCGGTGAGGAGCCGCTGCTTTTGTGCCTCAAGGGTGGCGACGATAATGGGGGCGCTGAGGTTCTCCGCCAGGTCTCCGGTTGCGATTCCCACGTTCCACCCCCGTCGTCGCCACTCCGCCATTTTGTCATTGGCGAGGGCGCGGGTAGGGACGGTGTAGACCGCCCGCCCCTTGGGGCGGCCGTCATGACTCCAACGCTCAAAAATGAGTGTTTTTCCCGCGCCCGTCGGGGCGCTCACAATGACATCATGTCCCTCGCGAAGGTGCTTGATCGCGTCGTGCTGCCAGAGATCGGGGACCAGGAGTTGATTGAGCGCTTGATGGTTTTCGAATGGATTGGCGATGCGTGTCACCGATTCGGGGAAATGAGAAGGGAGTCAGTCTGAGGCAATGGGCGTGGATTGCGCCGCCATCAACTGGCCTGACGTCGACCCCCTATTTGTCGTCTTGTTCGGACAGTTTTCGGTAAAGTGTCGCCAAACTGACATCGAGGATTTCTGCCGCCTCGTCCTTGTCTCCACCGGTATGAGTGAGGACGCGGTTGAGATAAACGGCTTCCTGTTGTCGGAGGTATTCCTTGAGGGGCTGAAAACTGATCGGGCCGGGCGCGGTGTTGAGATCCACCGCCAAGCTGGGATTGGTTTCCTGTGGCAGGGGAAAGAGGCTCGTATCCTCACTGTCGGGCTTGGCCTCGGCTTCCTTGAGGGCTTCTGCGGGCGAGGGTGTATCGTCCGCCTTGGCCAATGTGGCGATGGACGGCGGGAGGTCGCGCGTGCGAATGATGTAACTTTCACTCAGCGCGCAGGCTCGCTCAACCACGTTTTCCAATTCACGAACGTTGCCCGGCCAGTCATGTTCCCCAAGGGTATCGACGGCGATCTTGGTCACTTGGAACTGGTTTCCAGACCGCGGGTGGATCTTGTCCTTGAGAAAGTGGCCTACCAACAGCGGAATATCATCCCGTCGGTCGCGTAGGCTGGGAAGTGTCAAGGGGATGACATTAAGTCGGTAGTAAAGGTCTTCCCGAAAGGAACCGTCCTTGATCCGGTCCTCCAAGGGTTCATTGGTGGCCGCCACCACCCGGACGTCGACATAGACCGGAACATTATCGCCCACCCTCCGGACTTCCTTTTCCTGGAGCACGCGCAGAAGTCGACTCTGAAGCGTGGCTGACATGGAACCGATTTCATCGAGAAAAATGGTGCCACCCTCCGCCTCCTCAAAAAGACCCTTCTTGTCTGAGAGCGCGCCGGTGAAGGCGCCCTTGCGATGACCGAAGAGTTCGGACTCGAGCAAGTTTTCGGGCAGCGCGCTGCAGTTGACCGGCACGAATGGTCGGCCCTTGCGGCGGCTGTTGAAGTGAATGGCCTTGACGACCAGCTCCTTACCCGTGCCGCTTTCCCCCCGGATCAAGGCTGTGCTGTCCGTTTCGGCGATGCGCTCGATCATCTTGAAGACCGTTTGCATCGGTTCGGAGGCTCCGATGATCTGACTGAAGTGATACTTTGTCTTGAGTTGTTTGCGCAGATAGACGTTTTCCGAAACGGCCTCATTATAGGACAAGGCCCGCTCGATGCTGAGCTTGAGCTCATCGAGCTTAAACGGTTTCTCGAGATAGTCGAAGGCGCCCAGTTTCATCGCCTCCACCGCCGTTTCGATGGAACCAAAGCCTGTGATCACAATCACGATCGGAGCGGGATCCATTTCCTTCGCCCTCTTCAGAATATCGAGACCATGGGCTCGGGTCTTGTCCAGGTAGAGGTCGGTGACGACGATCTCAGGGGTCTTGGAGGCAAGGGCCTCGATGGCGGTGGCTCCATTGGAAAAAGGAAACACCTCATGGCCGAGGGCTCGGAGCGATTCCGAGACCAATTGTACCATGGTGACCTCGTCGTCAACCAGAAGGACCTTCGCCATCGCTGGAGCTTAGGCGGGAGCGACGGGCGGGGCAAGGAGGATTCGTGACATGAGGGGAGCGCTTGTGATCCAAAGGGAGTGAAAAGAGGGGCTTTCCGTTTTCGGAGGTGTGATTCGGCTCGCGCTTTACCTTTCGAATGTTAGGTTGGGCGCGTGCGGGTGATTTATCGCGGGATGGCCAATCTGATCTAACCGGGGATTCAGTGCAGGAATGATGTTTGGACGGAAGCGAAACAAGGAAGAACACCGTTACTATTTGCTGCCGGGAATGGGGAAAGCGAACAAGCGGAAGCGGGCGGTTTTTTTTCGGTGGGCGGTAGCGGTGGGGCTTTTGGCCTCCGCGCTGATCGCGATCTTCATCTACTATTCCAATCGAATCAGTTTGTAGGGGATTCCTTCCATTCACGGGCTGGGCCCAAGTCTCTTGATTCCTGTCGAGAATCCGGCCAACCTGACCGGATGAAGCAGGGCAATCCATTCAGAAACCGGGTCTTGACCCCGGCGCTCTTGGTAGCTGGGTGGTTGTTGACGGGCGTGCCGATCAATGCGGCGGAATGGGCGACGTCATCCGCCGAAGGAGGCGAGCGGGCGGGGGCTCGGCAGGGCGCGATCGAGGCCATCAGGAAATTTCGAATTGCCAACGGCTTCGAGGTCAGCCTCTTTGCCCATGAGCCCCAACTGCGGAATCCCGTTGCCTTTTGTTTCGACGAGCAGGGCCGACTCTTCGTCTCAGAGACGCATCGCTACCGATCCAGCGCCCTGGATATCCGGCACTACATGGATTGGTTCCTCGATGATCTAGCCTGCCGAACCGTGGAGGATCGGCGGTCGATGATTCGAAAACACATGGGGGATGATTCTCAATTGCTCACCCGTGAGAGCGAATTGATTCGGGTGCTTGAGGATCGGGATCGAGATGGACGGGCGGATACCAGTCGTGTGTTCGCCGAAGGCTTCTCCGGGTTGCTCGATGGGATTGCTTCGGGGGTATTGGCGCGAAAAGGCTCGGTTTACTTCACCAATATCCCTCATCTATGGAAACTTGAGGATCGAGATCGGGACGGACGCGCCGATGAACGTGAGTCGTTGAGTTTTGGTTATGGGGTGCGCTTTAGTCTGACGGGACACGACTTGCACGGGATGAAGTGGGGTCCGGATGGAAAACTGTATTTCACGGTTGGCGATCGAGGCGCTGACGTGACGACCCGTGAGGGGCGTCGGTTAAGCTATCCTGACGAGGGGATTTGTTTTCGATGCAATCCCGACGGCAGTGACCTCGAGGTGTTCGCCCGGGGCTTGCGAAATCCCCAGGAATTGGCCTTCAACGAATTTGGAGATCTCTTCACCGGGGACAACGACAGCGACCACGGGGATCGTGAACGGTGGGTTCACATTGTGGAGGGCGGAGACAGCGGATGGCGCGTCGGCTACCAATTTAGCGAGCAGGCCCCGGGAGGCGTTTGGAATGCGGAGGCCCTTTGGCAACTTCAATTCCCCGGGCAGGCTGCCTACCTGTTGCCACCCGTGGCCCATATCGATAACGGGCCCTCGGGTCTGGTTTACTATCCCGGAACGGGGTTGCCGGAATCTTATCGAGGCCATTTCTTCCTCTGCCATTTCAAAGGAGTTGACGCGGTGAGTGGGATCAAATCATTCGCGCTGGAGCCGGCAGGGGCGAGCTTTTCGGTGGGACCGATCAAGGAGCTGGTCTGGAACGTGATGCCGACCGACGTCGACTTCGGTCCCGACGGGTATCTTTATTTTTCCGACTGGGTCGAGGGTTGGCCTCAATCGGAGCGAGGGCGGATCTACCGAATGCACGTCCCGGAGGCACACGGGACGCCCGAAGTGCGGGAAACCCAACGGGTGCTTGCCGAGGGCATGGATCACCGTTCGGAACGCGCACTGAGGGGGCTGTTGGGGCATCCAGACATGCGGGTTCGGCAGGAGGCGCAATTTGAATTCGCCGATCGAGGCCGCTCGGTCATCCCCATCTTGTTACAGGTCGCGACCCGGGGCACCGCTCGGTTCGCCCGAATTCACGCCCTCTGGGGACTCGGTCAGATGACGGCGCGCCTGGGTCCTGAGCGGGTTTCCTTGAGAGCGCTTTATCCCCTGCTGGCCGATTCGGATGCAGAAGTAAGAGCCCAGACCGCGAAGGTGCTGGGAGGAGGCTATCGTCCTGCCGACACCGCCCGACGATTGGAACCCTTGTTGAGCGATCCGAGTGCCCGGGTGCGCTTCCAAGCGGCGATGAGTCTGGGGAGACTCGCCCGGCGGGAAAGTATTCCTGCCGTGATTGAGATGTTGCGTGAGAACAACGACAGGGACCCTTATCTCCGTCATTCCGGGATCATGGCATTGAGTGGGACCGGTGACCCGAAAGGGGTCGCCGCCTGGGAGGGCGATGAGTCGGTTGCCGTTCGGATGGCGGTTTTGCTTACCTATCGTCAGTGGGGGAGCCCTGCGATTTCGACGTTCCTCGATGATCCCGAGCCCTTGATCCGGGTGGAAGCGGCTCGAGCTATCAACGATGTGCCGATCAACGCCGCCATGCCGTCATTGGCGGCGGCGCTGGACTCGTTTAAAGGAACCTCCTTCCAATCTTCCCGTGCGCCCGAGGTCGATTTGGTCACGCCGATGTGGCGACGATTGATCAATGCCAACTATCGCCTGGGCGGTGAGCCGCAGGTGGAATCGTTGATTGGTCTGGGTTCGGATGCGGCCGCTCCCCCCGAGATCAGGGCGGAGGCTTTCGAGCGCCTCGGCCAGTGGCTCGTACCCTCTCCGCGAGACCAGGTGGTGGGTCTTTATCGTCCCATCAGCGGTCCCCGGTCGTCGAGTGTGAAGGCCGCGCTGGGTTCGGCTCTCGACTCGGTGGCGAGGGAGGTCCAGACGGGGGTGAGTGTGGCGGCCCTCCGGGCGGCCGGAGAGCTCGAAATCACGGGGGTCTCCGGTTTAATGATTGAATTGGTGTCGGATCTGGACCGGGACGCCGAGGTGCGCGTCGCTGCTCTGGAGGCCTTGAATCGAACGGGGTCGCCCCTTCTGGAGGAGGCCCTCGCGGTGGCTCAATTCGACCCCTCGATTCGACTTCGAAAAGCGGCGATCCGACTCCAATCAGGCTTGGACCCCGGGATGGCGGCGACGGAACTCAATGCCGTTCTTGTCAACGGGACGGTGGAGGAGAAGCAGGTCGCGTTGGCCGCCTTGGCGCCCTTGCCCGGTTCGGTTGCCGACGAGATCATCCTCCGCTGGTTGGGGAAACTGATCGATGGTCTGGCCGCTCCGGAACTGGCGCTGGACATTGTGGAAGCGGCCGAAGCCCGGAGCGATGCGCGGATTATTGAAGGGCTGGACCAGTGGCGAGCCACTCTGCCGACCGAGACGCCCCTGGGGGAAAAGGCGATGCTGGAAACGGGAGGCGACGCGGCCATGGGGCGCAAGGTCTTTTTTGAGAATGAGGTTGCCGGCTGCATCCGTTGTCATCGTTACGACGGGGTGGGGAGCGACCTCGGGCCGCCGCTTGATGATCTCGGGCAGCGACTGGACCGCACCCAGATAGTCGAGGCGATTCTTTATCCCAATCGAGCCATCGCCGAGGGATACCAAACGGTGGTCTTGACCCGGGCGGATGGGAGTGTCCATGCCGGCATGGTGAAAAAGGAAGACGATGTGATGATCATCCTGCAGCCGGTCGAGGGCGAGCCGGTCTCCGTCTCCAAACTGGACATTCAGTCACGAGAGACCGGCCTCTCCGGGATGCCCGAGGGATACGAGGCGCTCTTATCACGGCAGGATATCCGGAACCTCGTTGCCTTTCTTGCGGCGGCGGAGTAGCGGGGAGGATGGATCATTGCAAGGGAGAACGCCGATGATGATGAAGCAAGGACGGGGACGATGAGTCGAGAGAACCGGATGTTGGTCATGTTCGTGGTGGGCATGGTTGTCCTTTTTACCGTCTTTCGAATCCAGTTTCCCAACCTGGGACGGGTCGACGAGCTACGACCCGCCGAACGCACGCCGCTTTTGCGGGTGAGGGGGGAGCCTGAGCTCCTCGAGCGTTTGGAAAAGGCTTCCCGTTCCTACGAATTGGAGTTTGGGGTGCGCATCCTACTGGGCGGGGGGGACATGCAATCCCCTGAAGTGACCGGTGCTCATCTTTGGGTTGGGTGGGAGGGGGCGGTTGATCCCCGTTCTGAGCCCCTGGTTCATCGATTCTCGGTTCCGAAAAAAATGCAATCTCCGGGACCGGAGGATTTCCCGACCATCGTCATTGGCATTTTAGAGAGCGATTTGACCTATCAGCAGGGGGCGGCGCGATTCGCCCGATACCTGTTGGCGGAGGATCGTGGGTTCCCCTTGATTCATCCCGAGGTTTCGGCGGGGGGCCGCTTGGATGCTTGGCAGGCCGAACCGGAACCGTCCCTCGTTGTGCCGGACCGTCTCTACCCCGTTTTTAGAGATTCATTGGAGGCATTTGAGGCGTTGGAGGGGATCCGCTTCCGGCTCGTTGTGGGGAACTGCGCCCTGGTCGCTTGGAAAATGGGAGAGCAGGAGCGCGTTGATGGGCTTCTGGTCGATCCGACCTCATGCCCGCTTCCAGCGATTGGGAAGGGGTGGCGGATCCAGGAGCGTTTGCCATTGAGGCTCAGCCTGCTGAGCTCCATGTTGGAATCCGAGGAGACCAAACCTGCTGAACTGGTTCTGGTTCGGGGAACCCGGTCCTCCATTTTGGAGATGACGGCGGACAGTGGTTTGGCCGATTGGCGGGGTCGGCTCGAGGAGGGGCGTTTCATCGAAGTTAATCGGATGCGCGACGTCCAACGCAAGATCGCGAACGAACCTGGCAATCGGGGACTGATTCTGTCGCCCCCCGCGATGGAATGGACGGCGGGGCTGCGCCGGGACCCCGTGGACTCGCTTTCCAAGCGGCCGGGGGTTCAGTTGGTGGTATCAGACTCGTCTCTTCATCCCCATCTGTTGGCTCGGCTGGGGAAATGGTTGGCAGGGGATCGGGGCCATCTCACGCCCTTGTCGAATGCGGCCCCCTAGGAAAAATCTTGAGGAAACGCTTTTCGACCTACCGGGGAATCTGAGTCTTGAGCCGCTTCCACAGGCCGTTCCATTCCTCCCAACTGAATCTCCATTCAGGGTGATTGAACTCCTGTCCGGCCTGATCGAGTGCCCTCTCGGCTGTGTCGAAGTGGTTGCGGGCCTCGTTCAACATGTCCTGCTTGACCAGGATTTGCAGGTAGTTGAGATGATTTCCTGGGTAACGAGGGGCGATTGCAAGGGCAGCTTTTGCGTGGTGGAGTGCCTTGGACGAATTGCCGATGCTTGTTGGCCAGCCCGGAGCCTCGAAGTAAAGCCGGCTCAAGGCGCGGTCAGGGCCCGCATAGTTCAGATGAGGTGACTTTTCCCTCGCGGCCTGGAGGCAGCGTTCCATCTCAGGGACAATCCGCAGGGCCCCGAGCCATTTGCTTCGCGCCAACTGGCCGAGGTGAAGCGCCAGGTAATAGTTGGCTTCCCCTTTACGGGGGGAGGATCGAAGGAGCGATCGACTGGCTTCAATGGCGGGCTGGGCGATCGCGGCCCGTTGTTTTTTATCGGTAGCGAGTTCAGCCCACTCAAAGGCGGCGTTGAGGTATTCAAGGGTCAGGTCGACGTTCTGGGGCGATTGTTGGTGTCGCCGGATCGACTCATCGAATCGTTGTCGAAAAAAGCTGAGCTTCTCGCTCTCCTCGAGCGGGGCACCAAGGGCAACCAGGGAGAGCATGGCCCCGCGGATTGCAAATGCCATGGTGAGACGCTTCTTCATTCGACCTTGATTCGGAGACTTGGCAGCCGGTTGACTCCGGGTCGTCGCGGGGGTCATGGGCTCAGAAACCATGACCCTCCATGTTGGCGAATCAGATCCGCAATCAGCACCGG
>DEAY01000014.1:0-1921 GCA_002348345.1 Verrucomicrobia bacterium UBA2970 | reverse complement strand
AATCAGATTCGCAATCAGCACCGGCTTGCCTCCCTGCCGGTGACTCTCGTCGGCCGCCTCCATGAAGGCAAACATCTCAATTGTCTCCTCCATGGACACGGGAGGCTGCTTCGTTTGAAAGAACTCGACGATTTCCTGGACCAGAGGGGCATAGCCGCCTCCTGAGCCTTGTTCCGCCACTCCCTTCTCACCGAATGCGATCACCTTGTGGGGGGTCCGCCCGGTTCTCAAGCCATAGAGCACACCCGTGCGGTCTTCGGTCCATCGGCCGGACACGACATCGGTTTCAGGCGTCTTGATACGGGAGACCTCAAGGCATCCCGTTCCCAAGATTGTGAACAAGGCCTCGGTGGGATGCACACCATACCAGTAGAGATCGGGATGGTGCGGTTCCAGATGGCAGGGGCCGTAGGAGATCGCGCCTCGAACGGTTCCAATATCCGCCTGTTGGAGGGCCTTGAGGCTGGGATAGAAACGGTATGACGAGGACGAAAAACAGGGGACATTGGCTTCCTGAGCCAGGCGGTAAATCTCGAGAGCGTCCCGCAGGCTTCCGGCGACCGGTTTGTCAATGAACAGAGGTTTTCCCGAACGAATCACTTCCCTGGCCTGCGCCAAATGGGGTCGGCCATCAACACTTTCGAGCAGGATGGCATCGACGGTATGACAGAGCTCGGAGATCGAGGGGATTAGTTTGATTCCGAATTCGTTTTCTAACTGCGAGGTGAAGCGGTCGATCCGCGTTCGGCTTGATTCGACGTCCGGGCTTCCGCCCTTGAAGGCGGCGATCACCCGGGCCCCGGGGACGTGATCCGGATGGGAGGAATCGTTCAGAATCCTCGTGAACGCGATCACGTGCGAGGTGTCGAGGCCGATGAGTCCCACTTTGATCGGCTCGGCGGCATGGAGAGAGGAACCAATAAGGAGGCATGAGAGCCCGGTGATCAAGATTCGCAGCATGGTCATTATTTGGAGGGAGCCGGGCTGATTTGGCAATCGGAAATGGCTAGGATGAATGGCTGTGAACGATCGCAACTGGGCGTGTTTCCCCTGCTGGAGGGAGGGCTGAGACGCGCCTCCCATCGCCAGCGAAGCCCTGCCGCCACCCGCAGCCGTGCTCGCGGTCGATCCGGGAAGCCGCTGCGGGTGGGACGCTTGCGAGGTCTCTTTGGATGAGGGGTGAGAAAGCGCCACCTTTCGCGGACCGGTTCCCTGCATGATTCTGGATTGGTCGTGGAACAGGGAACCATGGAACATGGAGTGATGGGGCCCTGGTCTTGGAGGGCTCGCGAAAACCGGGAGACGCGATGAAACATGGGAATCGAACGGGCTATTTCCTTGAGTTCGACAACGCCACAATGGATCTTAGGCCCAGGTGAAATGAGTGCGAAGGGCCCCATAGCGAGTCTTTGGATCCTGAGGGAGCTCCTTGGGATTTTGATCTTGTTGGGGGCGATTGTTTACCTTCCGGTGGTCGTGTCCCGCTGGTTTTCGGTTCAGGAGGTCCCCTTTCAAAATCAGGCGATTCCCCGGAATGCGATCCAGCTCTTTCCCAGTCGAGGGGAAATCCGGTTGGCCCTCGTCGCGTCGGTGAACCGCCAGCTGGAGGCCTTGCGGCGCGAGGATTTCGAGGGTGCCTGGGAATTGGCCGCACGCCCCCTCCGGCAACACATGCCGGTCGCTGATTTTGAGCGGATGGTAAAGAGCGGCTTTGCGATCATGACCCAGGCGCATCAAGTCGATATCGGTCAGGTCTTCAACAATCAGGAAGTGGGATTTGTGGATGTCAGATTGGTCTCGAGAGAGTCGGGGACAGCCTACTACAGTTACTACCTGGTCGCGGGTCGCGAGGGGTGGCTGATTTCCG
Source organism: Verrucomicrobia bacterium UBA2970 (assembly GCA_002348345.1). Lineage (GTDB taxonomy): Bacteria > Verrucomicrobiota > Verrucomicrobiia > Limisphaerales > AAA164-E04 > UBA2970. Next base: position 54 of record DEAY01000014.1, on the reverse strand, counting down.
GGGTGGAGGAGCAGGATCCCCGGCGATTTGAAGGGCCCCCGGCGGCAGGGTCGA
>DEAY01000454.1 GCA_002348345.1 Verrucomicrobia bacterium UBA2970 | reverse complement strand
GGCAGCGGCTATCTCGGCCAGTCCAGCGCCACGGTCGTTTTTGCCCTGCACGAGCCGATCACCGAGGGGAATGGGATTGAGGTGCGTTGGCATGACGGCCGGTTGAGTCAGGTGAAGGTGCCTGCTGTGGGCAGCCATCGAATCGAAGTGCCTTATCCCGGCAAGTGGCCGTCGAGGTAGCCGACCGCCTTGGGTCGGTTCCGGGTTTCCAGAGCCTGACCTTTAACCGATCCAGGCTCGCCGAACCAGTTCTTTGAGCCGAGCGGCTTCGGTGGCCGTTGTCTTGGCGATGAAGCCCCGGGCGTGGGCAAAATGAACATCCGGTTCGCGTTCGATGCGGGTGAAGTCGAGCCGCTTGTCATCGTTGAATCGCGAAAGGCCGTATCCGGCGCCGCGACGATCTGGGTAGATGAGGGCGGCGACCCAGGCGTTCTTGTTCTGACGGTTGATGAAGAATTCCAATCCGGCCGAGGGATCATGCGGGACGGGTTGACGCCGGGGGAGGTAGAGCACGCCAAAACGGGATTGATTCTCCTCAAGGGTCCAGAACTCGCTGTTGCGTTCGATATAGTTCAGCCGTTGATTGAGGTTCTTGACGTAGTCGAGAAGATCCCGTCCTACCATTCGCATCACCTCCCAAATGATATCCCCTGGTTTGAGGTGTGTCTCAAGGGCGAAGCGGCGCAGGAGAGTGATGTCGATGGGCGAGTTGAGCTGGGCCATCACCTTGGGAGGCGCGCCCAACCATCTGGCGGTCTCGACCGCGCCCCGGCTGTCGAACCATTCAGCAGGTTCGAGCCAATCACAGAACTGCTTTGCCTGTTCATAAAGTCCCAGGTCCCGAAGCACGAGGGAAAGCGCGCAGGTGGGGGGGTGATCCTTGGGAAACTGATGGTGGTCGAAGTTGTTGTGATCCGGTTCGTGGCGTCCCCCGATGTCCACCACACAGGTTGCGGGGTTTTCGAGGTCGACCGGATCCGGATCCCGTCGGATGATGGGAACTTCGTAGTGTGCGGCGAGGACACTGCAGGCAAGAAACTCGTCCTTATGGGCGCCGCCCGGATGTGTTAGGATGGTATTGACGTTGACTTCGTGATTCACGTGGTTTGCCTTGCCCTTGGGCAACCTAACCGAGAGAATCCAAATGGCAACACTTTCAGGGGCTGCAATCTGATTCCGCGGATGATCACTCTTCTCAGGCGGGCGGCGTGGCCCGGTGAAAGTTCGAGCCCCTAAGCTGAATGAAACCGCGCACGACCATTGCAAGCGTTCCCACTCCCGATGGAGGAACCCTCGTTCTCGAGGAGCATGACGGGGACTACTACGTACGGCTCGGGGGAGCGATCCTGATGAGTACCCGCTCGACCCTCTCCGAGCGATTTCTCGCCGAGGTTGTCGCCCGCCGATTGTCCGGAATGACCTCAGCCTCCGTCTTGATCGGCGGTCTGGGTTTCGGGTTTACCACGCGAGAACTCCTGGAACGAACCGACCAGCGGGTCCGCGTCGAGGTGGCCGAGTTGTTTGACGAGGTCATCGAGTGGAATCGTCAATATTTGGGGGCCCAGAACAAAGGGGTTTTGGAGCATTCCCGGGTGAGGGTTCACCATCAGGATGTATGGGATGCGATGGGCCGGCCCGGCGAGGGCGGGGCCTATGATGCGATCCTGCTCGATGTCGACAACGGGGCCAGTGCCCTGGTACAGGAGCGAAACGGCCGGCTGTATTCACTCCGGGGCCTCCATCGGATTGCCTCCTCCCTGAATGACCGAGGCTACCTTGCGGTTTGGTCCGCCAATCCGGATCCCGCATTTAATCGGCGACTTCAACATGCGGGGTTCTCGGTGGAGGAAATCCCCGTTCGAGCCCATGAACGGGCGCGTCGGAGTGCCCATGTCGTTTATCTTGGACGGAAGACGAAGGCCGTCGGTTCCGCTCAGAAGGAAAAAACAGAAGGCAAACGGGGTCGGCGGGCCTGAGTCTGGGGTGGCTAGGAGGCTTGGGACGAATGGACGGTCTCGAGAATGCGCCGGGACCGATCCTCGATGATGTCGTAGTCCCCGGAGGCGATGTCATCGGGCTGAAACAGGCTGTTGACGAAACCCAGCGCGAAGGCGCCCGCCCGGAGATAGTCGGTTGCATTCTCTGGGGTCACGCCGCTGGTGGGCACGAGTTTCAGGAAGGAGAGCGGTCCCAGGCATTGTTGAACAAATGCGGGGCCGGTGCCGGCCCCCGGGAAAAGTTTCTGGAGGGGGGCGCCGGCGCGATGGGCTTGAAGCATTTCGGTGGGCGTGCTGCAACCCGGCATGGCAGCGACGCCCAAGCGGGCTGCCGCATCAATCACGACTTCGTCGACGACGGGCGATACTAGGTAACGCGCCCCGGCGTCGACCGCTTGCTCGGCTTCCTTGAGGGTGAGCACCGTTCCCGCCCCGACAACGATTCCCGGGCGACGAGCGAATTCCTGGATGAGTTCGAGCGCTCCGGGAATGGAGTATGTGAATTCGATGACGGTGAACCCGCCTCGGAGGGCCGCTTCCATGGCGGCGTGGGCGGCCTGGGTGCGTTGCGTTCGCAGTATGGCACTCGCTTTCGCTTGTCCCAAGTGAGTCACGAAGTCGGTCGGATTCATAGGCCTAGGGGGGGAGGGAATTATTCGGGGAGGGATTCGACGGGTGTGGAAGCCAGACTTGCCCTGAGGTAGCGGGCGTGTTGATCATCGCTCACCTCCTCCGGGGTCGCCTGACAATGACTCTGGAATCCTGGAAAATTCCAGAGGTTGGGAAAGCCCCGGCACTGGTGAGGTTTGACGGGTTGAATGCGACAGTCGAGCCCATCGAGAAAAACGCATTCATGATTGGGCCGCTCGACCAAGGCCAAACCGCGGCGGTTGTGTCGAAGGCGAGTGAATTTTTGGATGAATGCTTCCACCCTTTCGCCGAGGAAGGCGGCAATACTTTCAGACTCCTCTTCCGTGATCTTAACTTCCCCGGGCCACCGGCAGCAGGCCGTACATCGATCACAATGGTAGAAGACAGGCATGCTGGGGGCGCGTTTGGAAACGGCTCTTTCCGGGTTCCGCGTTACGGGGCGAGCTGGATTTTAACCCGGGCCTCCTTCTTCAATCGTTCCAGGTAACCGGGCAGTCTCTGTTCGATATACTTGGCCTCCAGGTTGAGTCGGATGGCGGCTTCGACCTCCTGCAAGGGCCGGAGTTTGGCTGGCCGATGCTCAATCATCTTGATCAGATGGAGCCCGGCGCCGATGGCCATCACCTCACTGACTTGACCGGGGCGTAATCCAAATGCGGGGACCTCGAATTCAGGTTTGGTTTGTCCTTTGACAATGACGATTTCCCCTCCCCGGGATCGCGTCAACGGATCCTCCGAGTAGGACCTTGCCAAACTGGCAAATTCCTCCCCCTCGAGGGCTCGACGGCGAAGTTCCGCCATGAGGGTTTTTCGTTCGTTGATGCTCTTTTCTGGAAGGGGATTCCCCGTTTGGGGAGAGACCATTCCAAGGAAGATACGGCGGATGTGAATCGACTCCGGCTCCGTGAACGCTTGCTTGTTGCCTTGGTAGGAATCCCGAATCGCTTTTTCCGGAACGAGGTAGTTGCCTTTGACCTCACGTTCGATGACGGCCTTGACCACCCCTTGCTCGTAGAGCTGCTGCAGGTAGTAGGCCTGGGTAACTCCGGAGGCGATGATATGACGCTCGGCGGCCTCATCGGACCCGAGTCGGTCGGTCATGAGTTGGACCTCTGCCTTCTGGAAATCCTTGCCTTTCTCCTGTTCCGCCGGGTTGGCCCGGGCGAGGATGAGCTTGGTGGTGATCAGCTTGTCGAGCAGTTGGGCCTCCAGCGTCTCCCGCTGGGCGGTGGGAACGGGGATTCCCTGAGCGGCTTTGTTCGCCCGGATGAAGATGAAGGCCTGGTCCAGTTCGTTACGGGTGACCTTCAGATTGGTTCCGGTGGCAAGCGTTTCGTCTGGGAAGAGATCCTCAAATCCCTCTAGAGCGCCGACCGCCGCCTGCGGTGAGTCGGGAAGAGCCACGAGGAATGCGAGACCGAGAACGGCTGTCGAGACGGGCAGGTTCATAGGACAGATTCTGATGGGACCCTGCAAGACTATAGGTTTGCAATCTTCACGCGACTAATATTTTCGAGTGATTGGATCTCCTCGACGATCTCCCTGGTGGGAATGCTGTCGAGATGCAGGACGGTGAGTGCTTGGCCCCCGGCGGCGTCGCGGTTGAGGCTCATATTGGCGATATTGATCTCATGTTTTGCCAGGAGCGTCCCCAGCGCTCCGACCAGGCCGGGGCGGTCGTTGTTGGTCACCAGGCAAAGCACCCCGTTGGGATCGATTTCCACGGGTATCCCGTTGAGTCGTACGATTCGGGGACTCATCGAAGCCCCAAAAAAGGTTCCTCCAGCCGAGGTCTTCGTTTCTCCCTGGTAGGCCGCCACATGGAGCCATTCGGCGAAGTCGATGGCCTCGTTCGATTTCACTTGTTCCACCACCAGGCCCAGCGAACCGGCAAGGGACTTCGCATTGACCTGATTCACATCAGAGCCGCCGGCATTGGAAAGGAAGCCCATCAGCACGCAACGTGTGATCGGATCTCCGGGGAGATCGGCCGCTTTGCCTCCGAAGGTGATCACCAGGCGATCGTTGCGTTGTGGGGCCAACTGCGCCAGGAGGCGCCCCAATTTTTGAGCGAGGTTGAGGTAGGGTTGAACGAGAGCGGCGGTTTGCGCGTCCAGACTGGGCATGTTCACCGCGTTTTGGATGGCGCCACTTCGGAGGTAGTGGGTGATGGTTTCGGCGATCTCGATTCCCACATTATCCTGAGCCTCTTCGGTGCTGGCTCCCAGGTGGGGGGTCATGACCACCTCCTCCCGCTCCCGAAAGGGGTGGTCATCCGGGAGGGGTTCCTTTTCGTAGACGTCGAAGGCCGCGCCCGCCACGATCCCGGCGTCGATTGCTTGAATGAGATCCGTTTCGTTCACGATGCCACCGCGAGCGCAGTTGAGAATGCGGACCCCGGGCCTCATTTTTTGAAAGGCCTCGGTGTTGATCATGCCCCGGGTCTCATCGCTCATGGGCATGTGAACCGTGATAAAATCGGCAACTGGAAAAATCTCGTCGAGTTCCATCATCTCCACCTGGAGGGCTCTGGCCCGGGAAAGGGAAAGATAGGGGTCGTAAGCCAGGACCCGCATGCCGAAGGCGATCGCGCGGCGGGCGACTTCGGTGCCGATCCGGCCAAGTCCCAGGATCCCAAGCGTCTTCCGATAGAGCTCAACCCCCTTGTGCGCCTTGCGGTTCCACGCTCCCTGCTTGATCGACATATGGGCTTGAGGGATCTTGCGGGCGGTGGCCATGAGCATGGAGAACGTGAGTTCGGCCGTCGAGATGGTGTTGCCACCCGGGGTGTTCATCACCACGATCCCTCGCTTGGTGGCCGCGTCCACGTCGATGTTATCCACCCCGACCCCGGCTCGTCCGACGACCTTCAGGTTCGGGGCGGCGGCCATGATGGATTCGGTGATCTTGGTTTCTGAGCGGACGACCATCGCGGCGACATCGCCGACCAGAGGCAGCAGTTCGGCTTCGCCCAGACGATCCGAGAGCACGACGGTTTCCAGGTCGTTTTGTTGCTGAAATTGCTCGATCCCCTTTGCCGAAATGGGGTCACAGATCATTATTTTCATAAAATCGAGTCGCGAAATCTAGGGGATGAGCTTTGGCAGGTCAAATATCGAAACCGCCAAACGGGTCAGAGGGGGGATGGGAGCGCCTCGATCTCCGCGGCATAACCCTGACGAAAGCTGGGATAGTTGAATTGGTAACCAATCTCCTCGATCAGGCGTCGATTCGACACCCGTTTATTGGTGAGGGCGCGCTTTCTCTGCTTGAGTTCGCCGGCGGAAGCAGCCGGAGGCAGCGGCTTGTCGAGTTGCTGGGAGAGGAAGGTGAAGAACTCGAGCTGGGTGACGGGCTCCGAATCGGTCACGTTGTAGGCAATGCCTGATTGGCCGTGTTCCAA
>DEAY01000281.1:5701-13713 GCA_002348345.1 Verrucomicrobia bacterium UBA2970 | reverse complement strand
TTTGCCAGGGCCCTCTGGCTGCGAGGGGCCGAACGGATTATGCTGGAAAAAACGCCTCAATCATGAATCCTGGTGCCACGTCGTGAATCTGTCATCCGATCAAACTTTTTCTTGGGGGCGCCGTGCCTTGTCCGGTTTCCTTGCCGGTGCGTTGTGGGGCTTCGCCACCGGATTCCCTGAAACGGCGCGTGGGGCGACTTCGTCACCGGAAATGTCGTCCACCGAGTCGGATTCACGATTTCAATCCGTTCTTTCCGAGCAGTGTCACAACTGTCATGGCGGCGAAAAGACCAAGGGGGATCTGGCACTCACCGAGTTGACTCGGGCAAAGGATTTTCGAGCCCGTCCGGAACTCATGGAGACCATGCTGGCGGTGCTCCGGGACCGGGAAATGCCTCCCGAGGAGGCGCCTTCTCTCGACCCAGACGTTCGCTTGTGGATGATCGGTTATTTGGAGGGGTTGGTGAGCGAGGCCCTGGCCGACCGTCCCTTTGACCCGACCCCAATCCGCCGAATGAATCGCTTTGAGTATAATAACGCGGTCAAGGACCTGCTCTCGCTCGAACGCGATGTCTTTTGGCTGCCTGAACGGATGTTGCGACGGCGTTCGGACTACTTCCAGCCGGAGACCCGGACGATGCCGGACCGGGTGAAGGTGCAGAACCGGCCGCTCGGAAAAGACCACGACGGTGAACGGCCTGAGGGATTCAAGGAGGTGGCGGCTTTTCCCCAGGATCGTCGGGCTGAACACGGTTTTGACAATCGCGCCGATCATCTCACTCTCTCCCCGTTGCTGATGGAGCAGTTCCTGCAACTCAGCCAATCCATTGTCGACAGCCCTGATCTCAATCCCCAGGAATGTGGACAGTGGGACGCGCTCTTCCGCCTGCCCGAGGGGACGGGGCGGGATCTTTTGGCCGAGGTGCGCCGGCGCCTTGCTCCCTTGATGCGTCGGGCGTATCGGCGGGCCGTCGATCCGGATACCCTGGAGCGATTTGCCGCATTCGCGGCCTCCGATCTCAGCCGCGGCACGAGCTTTGAAAACGCGATGAAGACGCTGGTCGGCGCCATCATTGCTTCCCCCGAATTTCTCTACCTCTACCACACCCACACCGAAGGCTCGGAGGCGAAGAGGGAGGAAAGTCACATCCGGCAGAGGCTTGACGATTATGAACTGGCCACGCGCCTGTCCTACTTCTTTTGGGGGAGCATTCCTGACGATGAATTGTTGGATCTGGCCGATATGGGAACCCTGGGCGACTCGAAAGTCCTCAGCGCTCAAATTGACCGCATGCTGGTGGACCCCCGGATCGCCCGGTTTTGTGACATCTTTCCCGGGCAATGGATGCAGTTGGATCGATTGGTGTCGTCCATCCCCGAACCGAGGGCCAATCCCGATTTCTACTTCTTTGGATACCGCGCCAGTATGCACATGATGATGGAACCCCTGTTATTGTTTGAAAGCGTGTTTTTGGAGGATCGATCGGTGATTGAATTGCTCAATCCGGGCTATACCTGGCGGAGCGAGGTGCTCCGGGCGGCGCATGTGGGGGAACGGCCGAGGCACCAGGAGACCCAGACCATTGTCTATGACCGCGTTCCGGTGAGCGATTCGCGATGGGGGGGGCTGATCACCAATCCCGCTGTCATGACCATGACCTCGAATCCGACCCGATCGCTTCCAATCACCCGGGGGTCGTGGGTCAACACCGTTATTTTCAACGATCCCCCCCCACCTCCGCCGGCCGATGTGCCGCCCTTGCCAGAGGCCGACGAGGAAGCGCTGAGTCAACTGACGATTCGCGAGCGGTTCGCGGAACACCGGCAGCGGGAGGATTGTGCCGGGTGTCATCGACAGATTGATCCGCTGGGATTTGCGCTTGAGAACTATGGCCCGACCGGTCGCTGGCGTGACCATTACGATAACGGGCGGGAGGTGGATGCCTCCGGGGACCTCTTCAATCGGCATCAATTCGGGTCGGTCGGCGAGTTCAAGAGGATTGTCTTGAAGGAACGGCGGCGTTTTTTTCGCGGGTTTGCGGCTCATCTGTTGTCCTATGGGCTCGGACGGGAACTGGGGCCGGCGGACTCGCCCGCGTTGGATGAGATTGCGGACCGCGCCATGAGCGGTGAAGATTCCCTGAGGACGGTCATGAAGATGGTTGCCTCCAGCGAACCGTTTCATCACAAGAATACCCGATACCATGCGGTGACGGAAATCGATCATGAAAACTGAAAACGATTCGACCCCCTCCATTTCACGAAGGCGCTTTCTCGGCGGAGTCGGAGGGGCTGCGTTGAGTCTGCCATCCCTGGAGAGCCTGGCTGCTGCAGAAAAACCGGCCACTCGATTGGCCTTTTTTTACCTGCCCAATGGATTGACACGGCGGGGTTTTTTTCCGGGGGAATCAGACCGGGAACTGCCTCAATTCGCCAACCAAAACAATGTGTGGCGCTTTGAGGAAGAGGAGGCGCCCGTGGGAACTCACCCACTGGTGTTCACCCCGACGATGGAGTCGCTTCATCCCTTCCGCGACAAGATCTCACTCATCACGGGAATGGATCGGACCTTTCAGCACGGAACGGATTCCCATGCCCAAGCCGCCTCGTGCTATCTCTCTGAGGTGGCGCCCTTCGAGTTGGAGGGTTCGGCTTATCCCATCTCGCGGACGATGGATCACGTGGCCGCCGACCGGATCAGCCGAAGGATGCCATTCCCAACGCTTGAGCTCAGTTGTAACGACTCGAAGGACAATATCGAGTCGATCTATTTCGACAACATGTCATGGTATGGTCCGGGGCATGTGGCCCCGTCCATGCGCGATCCCAGAAAGGTTTACGATCGGCTCTTTGGCACGAAGGGCAATACCCGTTATCGGAATATCACCGATTTGGTGCTGGGCAACGCCCGTCGGCTCAAACGGAAGCTCGGCACGGCGGATCGGGACAAGTTCAATGAGTACTTTGAATCGGTCCGGTCCATTGAAAACCGGTTGGATCGAATGGACGAGATGCGAGCGGACATGAAACCCTTGAGCATCGACCGTCCCGGTGAGGGGCTTCTTCCCCGTCGAGACTATCTCCATTTGATGTCAGACCTCATGATTGCCGCCTTGCAGAGCGGACTCACCAATGTCAGCACCCTGATGATTGGTGCGGAACGCTGGGGGACCACCATCAAATACGAAGGCATCCTGGAGCATCCTCGAAGTCATCATGGGATGACGCACAATCAGCACAAATACGTTGACGATCTCCTGAAACTGGATGCGTTCCATGTTGGCGTCTACGCCCGGATGCTGGAGAAGATGGACGGGATCACCGAGGCCGATGGGTCGACACTGCTCGATCACACCATCCTGACCTTGGGAGCCGGTTTGGGAGATGGGGCGACTCATCAATACAACGATTTGCCCGTGGTCGTGGCTGGTCGTGGCGATGCCTTTCGGTTGGGGCATCACATTCATTGCCCGAGGGGGACGCCGCTTGCCAATCTATGGTTGAGTCAACTTGAGGTGCTCGGGATCAAGAGAGAGCGGTTCGCGGATAGCACCGGGCGGTTGAATTCCATTCTCACATGAGTTTTGAACGTGTTTAGGAGTTAAGAGGATGAACGCTAACGGAGAACGTCTCATGGCGATCGTTGGATTCGTCCTGATCCTCACCCAATCCCTTGTCGTGCAAGCTGACCCCGAAGGGTATCAGTCGATCTTCGATGGAAAGTCATTGAAAGGATGGGGCGCCAAAGAGATGGTCTACTGGTCGGTTCGTGATGGAGCCGTTACCGGGGAGTCGACGCCCGAAAGGCCCTGCACCTCGAATCAGTTCATCGTGTGGGGTGGCGGCGAGGTGGGGGACTTTGAGTTGAAGCTGAAGTTCCGTGCTCGGGGCAATGGATGCAATTCCGGCGTTCAGTTCCGAAGCAAGATTCTTGAGAACGGGTTGGCGGTGGGCTACCAGGCCGATATTTATCAGCAAGGGCCCTATCTTGGAGGGGTGTGTGATGAGCTTCATTCTCGGGAGGGCGAGGAACTCCTTACCAAGAACGGCAAGAAGACAGTGATCGATGTGTCCGGAAGGCGGCACGAGACCGATTTGGGAGTCATCGCCAGGATGAGGCCGGAGGGAGAGTGGAATGATTACCACATCAGCGCCAAGGGCCAGCACATCATTCTCAAGATCAACGGGGTCACGTGCTCCGAGTTGATTGACCGGGAAGAGGGGCATTTCGACCTCAAGGGGATTCTCGGGCTTCAGCTTCGTGCGGGGCGGCCGATGACCGTCCAGTTCAAGGAAATCTTCTTGAAACAACTCTGAAGGCTTGGGAACGCCGCGATGCTTGCGAGGCAGCGCCCGCCGGAGTCCGAGAGGTTCGCTGTCGGAAGCCATGAGGGACGCCGTGCTCCGGAACCCCACCATGCGGAACCGCAGGCAGTTGCCCTGATCAAGGCAGCGGGCCGAGGATTATCCAATGGGTTGCGATTAGGGGGACGAAAAACGAAGGGGGGGAGCGTCCGCTTGCTCCGCCCGTTCATTGGAGCGAACGGATGGGGGGAGACTGCCCCTTAGTTGAGGTAGTCGCCCGTTGATCGAACAATCGTATCGTTGGGAATTTGTCTCAGGCGCATGGTGACGCGGTAGCCTCTCTCGGAGAGAAGGGTCTTGAGCTTCAGATTCTCGTCCCAGTCAAGGCCAACAAAAATGATCGCTGAATTCCGATGAACCATGAAAGCGGGATAAAGGACGGGATGGGCATTGGGATCGCGGGTGTCGCGTTGGATCCTCGAGAGGGGCGCATGACTAGACTGTGATGAACGATCCATGTTCCTTTTAATCGTGATCCTGGCAGATCCTTCTGTCAGGGAGGCGGTTCCAGTGGGTCGCCTTAACAAGATTATCGGGTGATCCGGGGTGTTCTTTACGGAAAAATGTGACTTTCTGTCAGGAAATTGAGGTCGGTAGGGGCCTGTTTCCTTGCCAGAAAACTGTTTCGGGTCGGTCGTGGGCCCCGGAGGCTCTTGAAAGCTTATTCGAGATTGCGGAAGAATCGTGCCGGAATCCCCTCGATAGCAGCGTCAGTGGGGAGCCAGAACCGTTTCGTCTTCGCCTTCTCGTCGAATTGGGCACGATGCCACCGGTCGACATGCATATCGGCGAAGACCAAATGACCTTCCTTGTTGTGTCGAAAGGCGAGGGAGCGAGTGGCGAACTCGGTGGGACCCACCTGACCGCTGTAATCCCGGGGACCGAGGTTGCCCTCCATGAAAAGCATGGTGGAGACCGGCTCGAAGAATCCCGAGACCTTCGTGCTATGGCAGATACCGCAGTTCATTCCGAAACTGTAGTTCCGATCATGGGTGCGGTTCCTGCCCCCGGTCGCTCTCCCGATCCGTGAGGTTTTTCGTTTCGACGCAAGCTCAATTTGGTCCGTGGGGCATGCATAGACGGCCTCGGATTCGAGATAGGGATAGAGCGTGCCGGTCTTCAGATCCCCGGGGCGCGACGCGAGCCATCCTCGAAATGAGGGGAAATGCTCTTCATGATCGTCGGCATAGAGCCAGGATCCCTGCCCGAGCTGACGCAAATTGTTCAAACATGCGATGCCACGAGCGGACTCCTTGGCCGCGCTCAGCGCCGGGAGGAGAAATCCGGCCAGAATTGCGATGACGGCGACGACGACGAGCAACTCGATCAGCGTGAGGGCCTGGTGGGATCTCTGGGATGTGTGGGGCGGGCACATGGGTTCAGCGGAACGTTAATGAGCGACGGGCGGTGGATGACACTTCAAATTACGGCCTTTGGAAGCAAGATCGAGCTTTTAGTTGGGAAACATCGCCCCGCCCGTTCTCTCAGAACCCCTAGGAGAGAAGATCGTGGAGGACGCGCCCGTGGACGTTGGTCAGTCGTCGTTCCAGGCCGTTGTGGTAGTAGGTCAGTCGCTGGTGGTCGAGCCCCATAAGATGAAGGATCGTCGCGTTGAAATCAAACACGGTGGCTTGATTCACGACGGCCTTGAATCCGAATTCATCGCTTTGTCCATAGCTGAACGCCTTCTTGACCCCGGCTCCGGCGAGGAAGCAGGTGAACGCGTCGGGGTTGTGATCCCGCCCCGTACCATTGCCCTGAAGAAAGGGCATGCGTCCGAATTCAGTGCACCATACGACCAAGGTGTCCTCCAGAAGGCCTCGTCGTTTCAGGTCCTCAATCAACGCGGCGGTTGGTTGATCCATGATTTCGGCCTGCATCGCGTGAGTCTTCAGGATGTTGGCGTGCGAATCCCAATTGGTGATGCCGTTGCCGCCGGAGGGGTCGCTTCCGTTAAAGAGCTGGACGACCCGGACTCCCTTCTCGATGAGGCGGCGGGCGAGAATGCAATTCTGCGCATATCCCCGTTTGAGTTCGGTGCCCGAATCGGTTCCGTAAGCCCGGTGGACGGAGCTTGGTTCGTTCGAAAGATCCATCACCTCCGGCACGGACAGTTGCATTCGGCCTGCGAGTTCGTAGCTGGCGATCCGGGCGGCGAGATCCTCGTCGTCAGGAAATCGCTCAAGGTGGCGTCCGTTGAGACGGGCCAGGAGATCGATCGTGGCTTGATCGTCTGCCGGTGAGTAGTTTTTGGGACGGGCGAGATTGGCCGGCGGATGTTTGGCGTTGAAGTCGGTCGCTTGAAATGCGGCCGGAAGAAATCCGCTCCCGAAATTGTTCTTTCCGGATCGGGCCAGGCCCCTGGGATCGTTGATGGCGACGAAGGCGGGAAGCTCCGCATTCACCGATCCCAAGGCGTAGGTGACCCAGGATCCGAAGGAGGGATAGCCTTCCATGGTAAAGCCCGTGTGAAGAAAGTTTTCACCCTGGGGGTGGGCGCTGGTTTGAGTGTGAAGGGAGTGGATGAAGCAGAACTCGTCAGCCAGGTTGCCGAGGTGAGGAAGGAGCTCTGAGGTCATCTTTCCGCTGGTTCCTCGTGGCTTAAACTCCCAAAACGGCTGAGCGATGGTTCCCGGGGGGCCTTCGAAGGTAACGGCTGGGATGAATCCGGGCGACTGGCCGTGAAGTGTTTTGAGTCGAGGCTTGTAGTCGAAGGTGTCGACATGGCTTACCGCGCCCGGACAAAAAATGACCAAGACCCGTTTTGCCGGCACGGGAAAGTGAGAGGGCCTCGGGCGGTAGGGATTTTGTGGATTGATGTCGGGCCGAAGAGGCGTCTTACCACCGAAGGCGGCGGGGTCACCGTTTGCCAGAAGGCCCTCCTGTTGGAGCAGGCCGGCGAGGCCGAGCGCACCCAGCGAACCACCGGCATGACGCATCAATGCTCGGCGGCTCAACAGACGGCGTCCGGTGACAGAGATTCGTTCCGCTGGATTCATTGAAACTCAGGGGATAAAGGCGAATTCGTTGGCATTGATGAGGCTTCGGCAGACGATGTGGAGTCCGCTCTGGGCGCTGATCGTTCGAGCGGTCTCGAGTTCCTCGGCAGACACGCTGCGCCCGAGAAGCAATTGAAAACATCGCTGAATCGTTACGTCGCCACCCTGCCCCCTGGTTTCTCGAGAGGCTCGATCCGCAATCAGTTCGGCCTGATCTACCACAAATCGGCTGTTCAACAGGTTGAGTGCTTGCAAGGGGGTGGTCGAGATGGGGCGCTTGTCACGCACTTGACCACAGTCGGGAAAATCGAAGGCGGTAAACATCTGGTCATCGACGCGGCGCATCCGTTCTTGATAGAGCATGCGTCGCCAGGTTTCCGGACCATAGTTGTTAACCACCTGCCACTGAGCATAGGTCTTCTTGACATTGTGGATACGAAAGCTCTTGCCGCCAATTGTCGTATCTAGCTTTCCTGAGGCAAACAGGATGGAATCGCGAATCACTTCAGCTTCCACACGTCGGGGGGGGAATCGCCAGAGCAGTGCCGAGGTAGCGTCTTTGGCAATAGCATCCCTATTCGGAGCACTGGATCGCCGGAAGGCATCTGACATCACCAGCATGCGGATCATCGATTTCATCGACCAAGG
>DEAY01000281.1:5423-5659 GCA_002348345.1 Verrucomicrobia bacterium UBA2970 | reverse complement strand
TTGATAGAGCATGCGTCGCCAGGTGTGGGGACCATGGTTGTCCACCACCTCCCACTGGGCATAGGTTTTCTTGACGTTGTGAATGCGGTAACTCCGTCCGCCGATCCTTCGATCGAGTTGGCCGGAGGCCTGCAGAATGCTGTCGCGAATGACCTCGGCGGAAACCCGTTGCGGCGGGTAGCGCCAGAGGAGGGCCGCTTGGGCATCGGCCGCCATGGCTTCCGGGTTCGGTTGGG
>DEAY01000281.1:4881-5078 GCA_002348345.1 Verrucomicrobia bacterium UBA2970 | reverse complement strand
TCCGAGGTGACCATCAGTCGAATCAGTCCCTTCATGGACCAGGCTTCCGAAGGCGAGAAGGTCGGTTCCACGAATTCGGCGGCCAACCAGTCGAGCAATTGGGGATGGGTGGGGGTGGCTCCGGCCCGCCCAAAGTCGCTGGGCGTTGAGACGATTCCTTGCCCAAAAACATGATGCCAGATGCGATTGACCATGAC
>DEAY01000281.1:0-4552 GCA_002348345.1 Verrucomicrobia bacterium UBA2970 | reverse complement strand
CATGACTCGTGCGGTCAGCGGATTCGTGCGGCGGGTCAGCCAGTCGGCAAATCGGGTCCGTCGCAAGGCACCGGGCGTGTCGGTCTCGAGCCTCAGGTCGCCCTGGAGCAGGGCAGGCCCGGCGGGCAGAACCTCTCCCTTGGGATTCTCCGGGCTGCCACGGTGAAAAACCCGGGTGACTTGTGTGGGGATCAATCGGCCGACGAAGCTGGTCTGGGGGCCTTCGGACAGAAGCGTTGAAATCGTCTTCTGCAACCCGCTAAGAGCGTTGGCGCGCGCCCCATGGAGCTGGTTGAGACGAGTGTTGGCTTGCCAGGTACCAAACCACGGTTCCCAGGAGCCATCCTCCTTGAGGATATCGAGATCGTATTCAAACCGTGCCAGCCTTGGCATGGATTCGAGATAGTCGGTTTCATAGTAGTACTCTCGGTTGTTGCTGATCCGCAGCCGATCGACCGTTTCGGGTTGAGGGAAATCGACACGAAGCCAAGGGCGGTCTTCGGAATCTTTGGCCACGGAGCCGCGCCATGCCATCGTGCCGTATTCCCCGTCGTTGGCGCGGGAGATGGGGTTGCGACCTTCCTTGCCCTTCTCGGGAAACCCGCTCAGTCGGACGCCACGATCGTTGCCGGCGAGGTTGAGGGTGGGGTCCCTGGGACCGAAGAATTCGATTTCATCAATCCCGACGGATCGGGTCTTGAAGCGGATGCGAACGGCGGAGGCGGTAACGGGATCGAAATGGAGCTCGAGAAAGGCGCCCCAGTTCTCTTCCCAGCCTCCGAATGCTCGAAGGTGGTCGCGCTGCCCGTTGAGTGTTTGCTCCAGTTCGGTGGCGCGTTCTTGCCGGGGGTGATCCGCCTGGAGTTCCGCGGGACGCGACCCGAATTCGATGTCCTGGAAAACGGCGGTCATGGCATAGTAGTCGGTGAGGGTGATGGGATCGAATTTGTGATTGTGGCAACGAGCGCAACCGACCGTCATGCCGAGGATGGCGGCACCCACGGTTTGAATGATTTCATCCATCCGGTCGGCGCGAGCTTGTCGAACCGCAACCGGTTCGCGGCCAATGGTTGCCGCCGGGACATGAGGGCCCGAAACGAGAAACCCGGTGGCGGTCCCTTCCCCGCAGGAATCCCCAGCCAGTTGTTCGCGAACAAATTGGTCATAGGGTTTGTCCTGGTTGAAGGCTCGGATGACATAGTCGCGATACCGCCACGCGTTCTTGCGATAGAGGTTTGCCTCGGAACCATTGGTTTCGGCCCAGCGGATGACATCGAGCCAGTGTTGAGCCCATCGCTCACCAAAATGGGGGGAGGCCAAGAGAGAATCGATCAGGTCGATATACGCGGATTGCGGACGCTTTTGATGGGCCCTCAGGAAACGGTCTGTGACCTGCGGGGTCGGGGGGAGGCCGGTCAGAATAATGGAGGCTCTTCGGGCCAACGATCGAGGATCGACGAATGGGTTGGCCTGGACTCCTTTGTGTTTGAGTGCCTCCGCGAGAAAGGCGTCGATGGGATGGTCGGGGCCCTTCGGAATCCTCGGACGGAGGACGGGTTGGAAGGACCAGTGGTCGGTGGTCAGTTCATCGATTGTCTCCATCTGTCCGGGCCAGGAGGCTCCCTCGGTAATCCAGCGTTCAATGAGCGTGATTTGGTCGCGGCTGAGCGGGGCTCCCTTGGGTGGCATCCGTTGATCGGAATCCCCTGCCTGGATGAGGGTCATGAGGTGGCTTGCAGCGGGTTCACCGGGGACGATGCTGGGGAGCCCTCCCTCTCCTCCCCTCAGGAGTGCGGAGCGTTGATCGATCCTCAGCTTCGACCGCTGTTTTTCCGGTCCGTGGCATTCGAGGCACCGTGCTTCAAAAATCGGTTTGATGTCGTTTTCGAAATCGATCGGGGCGGCCTGCCCGTCCAGACCGCCACTCCCAATGAGGAAGGGAATGATCGAGATAATGTGTCGGGTGCGATTCATGGGATTAGGACCATGAGGGGGGGCACGACGACTCGTATCGGGTCCCGGTTGGGTGTGAATGGGCCATCGAAAGAGGTTACAGGGGCGGGACCACTGATGGCAACGATCGATCCTCTTTTGATCTGCGCCGATCGGGCCTGAGGAGATTCTCGGATCGTGTCTAACCCGATCGCGGGGGGGGCCGGGTCGTCATTGCCGAGTCAGTCGGGGATGGCCAACACCATGATGCTTCCGATCCTTGGATCGGCGGCTCTCTACGATCGCTACCGGCATTTCCACGATGCCTTTCCAACCCATTGGATGTGGGACGGGTTCCTTTGGCTCACCGCCTTGGCGTTGTGGGGGGGCGGATTGTGGTTGGCAGTCCGAGGGTTAGGGTGGTCTAGGGAAGGGGAGGTTTTCCGCGTTGAAAGCGGTTCCTGGTGGTGACACCGGGCTCTCGGAGGATCTCGTCGACGGTGTTGTTCTTCCAACCCACCGTGCCGAGTTTATCGAGCGGTGGTTCCATCGTTGATGGGGCCACGGGAGGATTCGCCCAGAACTGCCCGGCGACCTTGCGGCCTTCGGACCTCTTGAAATACTGGTTTGAACGGGATTGGGGTTTTGTGACTTTCCATCCCAATGGAGGTCTGTATAAGGCAGAGGGATGAATGTGAATCGTATGAACTGGATGGGGTCCCTCGGAGTCGCGGTATCAATACTCTTATTCGGCTCCTCGTTGGCGTTCGGGCAGGAGGAAGCGAAGTCTGCGAGCCAAGAGGCACAATTCAAGGCCTTCGAGGCGCTCCTGACCAATGCGAAGCTGGTCGGTCAGTTTACCATTCTAGGGAAGGGCGATGGGATGGGGCGGAAGGAGGCCTACACCATCGAAAGTGTCAAGAAGGTTCCCGGCAACGGGGATTTTTGGTTGTTTAAGGCGCGGATGCAGTATGGCGGGACGGATGTGACGCTCCCCATGCCCTTGGAAGTCAAGTGGGCGGGAGATACCCCGGTCATTACGCTGACCGAAACGACCATTCCCGGTCTCGGCACCTTTAGCGCTCGTGTCGTGATTCACGGCAAACAATACGCGGGCATCTGGAAACACGGCGAGTACGGAGGCCAGATGTTCGGGGTTGTCAAGAAGGCGGAGAAATAGGCCGGGTCGGTGCTGGTCTTGACGCGCTTTAGTCCTCGGCCTCTCCGGGGAGTCTCAAGGCGAGATTCATCGCGTGATAGATGTAGTTCTGTTCACGCGTTCCCCGGAAGAGAAAGGCGCCCGGTCCCGTCGCGTAAATCGGCACATCCTCGGCCCCATGCGTTTCGCTCTCGAGCGGAATCGCAGCCTCTTGGATGTAGTCTGGATGCGTGGTGTCAACAAGGCTTAGGTCAGGACGGTGAATGTGAGCAATGTTCACGTATTTCCAGTCGTCACTCTTCGACTTCGGGCCATCATCGGAAACGTTGAAACGCTGGTAGCCGTGGCTGAAGGTGAGCTCCTCCTTGTGAATCATAGGACCGGGGTATCCTCCTCCGTTAGCATAGCTCAGGGTCGTGAAGGGAAGTCCGAGAAGGTCTTCCGCGGGCTTGGCCTTAGGGTTGCCTGTGTCATCATTCTTGACGACCTTGCCAAAGATGGGGTTGCCCCGGGTGGGGTAGCCGGCAAGGGTGAAGGTATGGCTGTGGTCGGCTGTGACGATGACGAGGGTTTCCGCCCGTTCTTTGGGACTGAGTTCGTCCAGGATCACTTCAACGGTGTCCGCAAGAAGAACGGTTTCGTGGAGCGCCCGATGGGCATTAGCACCGTGATGGCCGTGGTCAATTCGTCCGCTTTCGACCATGAGAAAGAACCCCTTCGGGTTGTTTCTCAGGATTTGGAGCGCCTTCAGGGCCATTTCGGGGAGGGGCGGCTCAGTGTTTTTTTCTCCCGCTGCGATCCGGTCCACGGTGTAAGCCAAATGTTCCTGGGCGAAGATGCCTAGGAGCTGTTTCGTTTGTTTGGGGTCGACCTGCTCCAGCTCTGTTCGATTGGAGACAAAGGATCGACCGGGGTGGTTAACCCACTCTGCGGGAAGATTACGGCCATCAAGGCGTCGTCCTTCGAACAAGGGCGGGGTCGAGTCGTTTGAAGCGTCGCCGGCCCGGCCGGATTCACTGGTCGAGATGGGTTCGGCTACTTTGCTGTCTGGGAGCGGGTGGAAGGACCGCCAGCCCCCGCCGAGGGCCACATCGATCCCGTCGCCGAACGGAAACTCGATGAGTTGGCTCGCGATGTCCTTGACGCCCGCAAGAAGGGCAGCATGGTAGCGCTTGTCACCGCTCGAGTTGTCTTCAAACACCTTATGGTTATCGTCCACCCAATATCGATTTGGGGAGTGGGCATAGCAAGCGGCTGGGGTGGCGTGTACTAGGGTGGTGGTGGTGACGATGCCGGTGGATTTCCCCAGGCGCTCAAAACGCTCGGTGAGGATCGGGAGTTTTTTCGAAGGGCCACCGAATTCCGCGGCCGTCTGGTGGTTTCCAAGCTCGATATGGGAATCGTAGTTGATGACGTAGGCGTTGGTTTTGTGGCCGGTCATGATCGCGCTCATCGTACCGG